>DATLUO010000257.1 GCA_035533075.1 Pirellulales bacterium
CTGGGGCAGAGCCTGGCCGCGTGGAGGCTGGCACTTCGTTCATCTCGGCGGCCAGGCGATGCCCCGGTTGGACGCACCGGGGCATCGCTTGGCCGCCACGCGGTGGAAGGGCGCCGGCCGCTATCTGGCCAAGCTCTGCCCCAGCCACCGCTTCTCCTCGAGGCAAAATGTCTCATTCTCGGCCGCGTGAAGTATAACGCCTCAAATCGGTGGGCCGGCGCTCGCAAGCTCGCTGGTCCCACCCTACGACGGTTACTGCACTACCAACGCCCGTGCCAGTACCGAAGCGGGAACGCCCGAAGGGGCCACCGCCAGCGCGTAGTCGGCAAACTGCACATTATAGTGCGATTGCGCCTCCAGAAAGGCCAGCGTCTCGCTCGATAGCCGACGCACCGCCGCGACGGCGTCGGACAGACGCCGCTCTCCCGCCTCGCATTCGGCCAGAACCGCGACACGGGCAGCGTCCGCCGCAATCACGGCATTGGCGTGGCCCTGCACGGCTTCGTGCCGCTTTGGCAGCATGCCGACGAGTTGCCGCACGTAGGCGGCCTGCAAGAGCGTTGCCGGTTGGGCATCGAGCTTCAGCCGATAACCGCCGGCGTGCGGCGACGTGACCGGCCAGGGCCAGGGGCGGTCCAGCGGCCGGCGCAGCAGCATCGCCAAATCGAACTGCGCGGCCAAGATGCCGGTCTTCGCTACGTCCGCCGCCGCTGCCGCCGCAAGTTGCGCCGTGCGGAGCCGCAGCATCGCGTCCGCGGCGCCCGCATCTTCCCGCCGGCGAAGCGCGACCGGTTGCAGCGCTCGCAACTGCTCGATTTCTTGGCTCAATGTCTGCCAGGCGGCGATTTGCTGCCGGCAGTGCCAATAGCTTGCCAGCAAGGCCCGCCAGTCGCCGGCCGGCACGGCGCTAAGAGCGTCGGCCAGGCTGACGGCCGTGCCCTGCGACGGGTCTCGTGCTTCGTCCCAGTGCAGCGCGGCGGAAAGCTCCTGCGCACGCTTCAGCGACGATAGCTCGCTCAGACCGCCGTAAAGCCCCTGATCGGCCTCGGTGGGCAATGCATCGGTTGTCGAAGCGGTCGTCTCCGGCTGCTCCTCGCCCACTCGCGACTCGACCGGTTCGACCCTGGGCGGCTTCGCGACGAAGTGCCTCTGGCCGGTTGGCCGCGGGCGGCTGGTGGAACTTGACGACGGAGTCGCCGCCCGCCGCGGGCGCCCGCTCTTCTGGCGGGGCGAATGGTTTACGTCGGGCGCCTGCTTCAACGCGGGGCTGGCCTCGTCGGGCAGGCGTCTCAGCGGCTGCGATTCGCGCGGCGGAGCCAGCGTCGGAACTCGCACCCTGGGGGTCGGCGGCGCGTCGATCGGCGATTCGAACGCCGCCTGCTTCACGCCCCGCCGCCGTTCGGCAAGTTCCTTTCTGTCGGACTTTTCTGCCGGCGCCGCCGGCGGCGGGCCGATCAAGACCCCCACCAGTTGCGCGCTGGTCAGGCCGGCGGGAACCACGGTCAAGGCGTATTCGGCGATGTCGAGATTGTAGTCGCGGACCGCCGCCACGAAGGCCCACCGCTGTCGGCTGAGCTCGATCACGCTATCGACGACGGAGACCAGGTCGAGTTGCCCGGCCAGGTAGGCCTCGGCTTCGGCATCGGCACTATCGGCCGCCGAAACGGCCGCGGCCGCACGCAGCTCGATCGAGCGGTGCAACAAGGGCAGCGTGCGGTCGATCAGGTGCATCTTGGGCGGGGCGGAACGCGCATACCGCTCTTGAAAGAAGGTGCGATAGGCCCCGCTGTGCGGCAGGTCGGCGGCCAGTGGCAGCGGCTCGTTGGCCGGCAACCGCATGTGGTCGGCCAAAGCGTATTGCTGCGCCAGCACCGCCAGCTCCGCTTCGCGCACCCGTGCTTCGGCCGAGGCCATACGGGCTTCCAGCACCGGATGGCTGGCGTGCCGGCCGCTGGCGTCGGCCGGAGGCAGCAGTTGGCCCAGCCGCGAGGCTTCGTCGGCGGCAATCCGATACTCGCAGGCCGCGGCAAAGAGCTGCCAATAGGCGGGTATGACAAGTGCCCGTTGCTGCCGGTCGTGGATGCGCGAGAGCAGATCGACCAGCGCGATCGGCTTGCCCTCCAGCGCCTTGTCTCCTTCGGCCAGCCACTGCAGCAAGGCGTCGGGCGAATTCTTTGGCGCCGGTGCTCCGGGATCGGCCGCGCCGCCGGCTTCAGCGGCTTCCTCGATCGCCGGTTCGAGCGTCGCGCCGTCGGCATCTTCCATGCTCGGCCCGTCGAGCGCGTCCCCGTCGAGGGCGTCGCCGTCGCGTGGATCGCCGTCGAGCGAGCTGTTTTCGTCGGCGGCTTCGAGGGGCGTGTCGAGCTCGGCCGCGCGGGCTTCGCGGTCTAAAGCGGCTGCGTCGGAGACCTGGCCGCACAGGGCGACGATCATCAATAGTGAGCTAATGTCCATCCTTGACGCTCCTTCCATGCGCCGTGCTTCTTGCTCTTTCGGCTGCTGAGGTAGAATATCAGGGAGCTAGCGTGACGCGCAGGCCGTTTTGAGTCAAACCCAATTCCGTGCCTCGGCGAGCGTAACCGGTTTCTGGCGGAGAAAGAGGTAGAGTAGAAAGTGACAGGCTGGCGAAATTGGTTGGCGTTTGCGGCGCTGCTGGCGCTGGTGTCGGCCTGTGCCCTGGCGGTCGGCGATGCCGCGACGCGCCCGGCGCGTTTGGTCGATCGGTTGGACCACGAGGCCCTTTTCCACTGGCTCTCGACGCGCGACCTGGGCCGGGAGTTGAGAACGACCAAGCTGCGTCTGGCGCGGCGTTTGGCGGAAGATTTTCGCCAGGGCTACGACTGGCAGTACGAGCTGGCCGAGCTCGATTCGGCCCACCGCGATCGGGCCATCGCCAACCTGCGCGAGCTGGTGCCCGTATGGCTGCTCGACCGGGCAGACCGCTACACGGCGCTGACCGAGCCGGAACGCACGGCCTTCGTCGACGAGCAGCTCGACGACCTCCTCTATTGGCCCGTTTGGCAGCGTCGCGCGGCCGGGCAGTTGGCGGAGTTGCTGCCCCGCAATCCGGCCTTGGCCGTGCAGCAAATCGACGCCTGGACCGACGGGCTGGAAACAGGTCAACGGCAGCGGATTCAGCAATTCACCGGCGCCCTCTATCTGCGCTGGCTGTAGCGCGGCTACCTGTTCATGCCCGGCGGCGCGTAGTCTTAAGCGGAATTCCGTCGCCGACCGAACGCATGGCATGATGGAATTCGCTTAGGTCGATCCATCGGGTGAGATACGCGGCCAATTAGCGATGGTCGCCCCAGTCATTGCTTGGCGGCCGTCATTGCCGGCGCCAAAGATCCCATACGGTCACGAGCCGATCAGGCTCGTCGACATCATAAAGTGCTGCAAGGGGGGCGACGAGCGCGATGCGCGTGGCCCCGCCGCGCGACTCCCCGAATGAGAGCGGTTCGCGGGCCAGCGCGGCATCGATCGTGTCGGCGGCCGCGGCAACATCGGCGCGGTCTGCGGCGCCGTTCCAAAGGCGCGCAAGCTCTTGTTCCGCGCCCGGCCGCCAGACCACGGTGAATTTCATGTTCGCCCCAGATCGCGCCAGATCTCGGCGAGGGGCCGACCTTGGGTTTCCTGATGTCGGCGCCGGAGCTCTTCTTTGGAATGCGGGCTTTCTGCCGAAAGCGCGGCATAGAAGAGCTCATCGTAAAGCGACGAGGGGAGAAAGTGCCCGACTGTCTGTCCGGTTTCATCGCAGACCTCGACCGGCTCGTCGAGTCCGTTTAACTTCGATCGGAGATCGGCATCGAGCGTCAGTCTGGTCATGTTAGGGATACCTTTTGGGCATATTGAGCTACAGGTAAGCATATCCTGCCGCCCGTTGCCCGGCAACGCCGGGAAGAACGGCGTATCCGTGCTACGCGCTGCGAGTTGGGATCCCGCACCTGGGCCTTCCTCGGCCGGGCCGCCTGCCTCCTCACGAAGTCAGGTGCGGAGTCGCGCATCTTCGCGGTCGTGGTGCGTAAGCCACACTGACGGGGGGATCCGGTGCAACGTTGCACCCAAAGGCGCCGGCGAATCGCTTGTATAAGCGCACGTCGATGCGTTGCCCTGATCGGCGGCAAACCCTTGCGCAGCAAGCGGTTCGGAAGGGCAAGCCGGTCCGCGGCCGTCGAATTGCCACAAGCGCACGAGCTTCGGGTGGCAACCATTGCCACCTCCGCGATAAGGCGACCCGCGCGGTCGGCCATCGGGCCATGAATAATCCGGGCTAGCCCGCCGTCATGCCGCGTTCGGTGATGGTGTACGGCACGATTTCATCGCTGCACGCGCTACCGCGATGTTTGGCGATGTAGAGGGCCTTGCTCAACTTGTTGCCCTCGCGGATCTTGCCCAGATAGATGACCGTGTTGGCGTTCGACAAAACGTCGCCTTCATCGAGCTTGCGCGAAATCAACTCCTCCAGCATCGCTTCCGGCGAGGTGTAGAGCAGCAGGCAGGAGACTTGCCGGTAATCGTAGGCGTTCGCCTCCACTTGGCCGGCGTGTGCTCGATAACGCTCTCTCAGCAAGTCTCGGGCGACCCAGTCGTGGTCTTTCCGCAGGATCTGGTGGTAGACGTACTCGAACAGCTCGAATTGGATCGACTCGCTCGCGCGGTGCGCCGGTTCGATACCGTCGGCCACGACGCGCCTCGCACCACGGAGGAAGTTGCCGTAGAAGAAGGCGATCGTCACGTTCAGCTTGCGGGCCAGCTCGGCTTGCCAGTCCTGCCAGGCTTCGAATTCAAGATCGCCGCGCGTCACGCGACGGCCGGCGTAGTCGAAGACGTGCAGGTAATCACCCAACGGACAAGCCAGGTCGAACAGCTCCCGGCTGCCGGGCACACGGTCGGTAGGGGCGGCCCTCAACTGCCAGCCGAACATCCGCCGGGCGTATTCGTCGTGGCTTTGCGCGTCGCCGCGGGCGCTCATGTCGAACACCAGGCCGGTGCGCCCCTCTTGCTCCTTGCCGGCACGGGCGAATTGGATCCCGAGCTGGGTTTTGCCGATGCCGGTGGCGCCGGAAACCACGGTCAAGGTGCCCGGCAACAGGCCGCCGCCCAGCAGCTCGTCCAGCCCTTCCACCCCCGTCGACAGCCGGCGGACGTCGTTCGTTCGATCGTTCACAGTTTCCGGAACCTTCTTTCGTTGGTTGTTGCGTAATAGCACGATTACTCCAAAACCAGCGGTGGCTGGGGCAGAGCCTAAGCGATGCCCCGGCGCGTCACAACCGGGGCATCGCCTGGCCGCATGGCCGATTCAGATGCCAGCCGTTTACTGGCCAGGCTCTGCCCCAGCCACCTTTTGGATCCTGATCGCCGACCAGGACACAACCATCCGCGGCATGGCCGCCGGCGAGCGGTTCAGAAAGCGAGCGAATGCCGTGACGGTCTTCTCGGCCCGCAAGAGATCATCGGGCTTACCGAGCGCGCTGGCAAGGTAGGCTAAATTGCCGGCCGATACGGAGTTGCCCGATGGCGTGGCCGAATCGATCGGGTCTTTCGGGCGGGCCAACAGGGTTTCGTGGTCGTCGGACGTGAAGAAGAAGCCGCCCGCACCGTCGTCCCAAAACAATCGCTGCTGGACCGCCGTCAACTCCGCCGCCGCGTCGAGCCACTTCTTTTCATCCGTCGCACGGTGCAGGGCCAACAGCCCGTCGACGAAGAAGGCGTAGTCGTCGAGATAGGCATTCAGCTTCGCCTGGCCCGACGTGTAACTGTGCAGCAAGCGCCCTTCCGGCGTGCGGAGGTGTTGCAAGACCGCGTCGGCGGCGCGACGGGCGGCCGCCAGGTAAGACTCGTTGCCAAACAACCGCCCGGCATCGGCAAAGCCGCGAATCATCAAGCCGTTCCAGCCCGTCAGAATCTTCGTGTCGGTCAAGGGCCGCTTTCGCCGGCCGCGCACGGCCAGCAGCTTTTTGCGGCTGGCTTCGAGACGCTGCTGAAACACGGCCAGCGGCATTCGCTCGCGTTCGGCGGACTTTTCCAGGGGCCGGGCCAATTCGAGCACGTAGCGCTTCTCGAAGTTCGGCGGGCCGTCGACTCCGTAGACCGCCGCGACCCGCTCGTATTCGGCCGGCTCCAAAACGTCTTTCGCTTCCTGCCGCTTCCAGACATAAAAGGCGCCCTCGTCGCCGTCTGTCTCGGCGTCGATGGCCGCGTAAAAGCCGCCGCAGGGATCGGTCATCTCCCGGCCGACGAAGGCCAAGATTTCTTCGGCGACCTGCCGGAAATCATCGCGCGCGGTCAACTGCCAGGCTTCGGCATAGAGGCTGGCGAGCTGCCCGTTGTCGTAGAGCATCTTCTCGAAGTGGGGAATGCGCCAAAAGCGGTCGGTGCTGTAGCGGTGAAAGCCGCCGCCCAGATGATCGCGGATGCCGCCCGCCGCCATTTTCTCCAGCGTGACGACCAGCATCGTCCGCGCGTCATCGTCGTTGGTCCGCCGAGCGTGGTCGAGCAACAGCATCAGGTTCGATGGTTCGGGAAACTTGGGACGCCGCGGGTTTGCCGTGCTGTATCCAAAACCGCCGTGCTCGCCGTCGTACTGGTCGGCCAAAGCGGCGACGGCCGCCTGCACCACGCCGTCTTCCAACGCCTGCGGCGCCAGCGCCTGTTTGCCCAGCTCACGTCGCAAATAGTCGGCGAGCTGGTCGCCGACGGTCGTCAATTCGTCGGGCGCTTTTTGCCACCGCTCGGCGACCAGCGTCAGCAGGGTCAATAGTCCCGTGACTCGCTGCGCCGGTCCGGCGCCCGCCGCGGGGGCGATCTCCTTGTCGCGGGGCGGAAAATAAGTGCCGCCAAAAAACGGTTTGGCGTCGGGCGTCAGAAACATCGTCAGCGGCCATCCGCCCGGCCGGCCCAAGGCGTGCAGGGCCGCCATGTAAATCTCGTCAACGTCGGGCCGCTCTTCGCGGTCGACTTTGATGCACACGAAGTTCTTGTTCATGAAGTCCGCGATCTCGTCGTCCATAAACGACTCGCGCTCCATGACGTGGCACCAATAGCAACTCGAGTAACCGATCGACAGAAAGATCGGCTTCTTCTCGGTCTTGGCCCGGTCGAGGGCTTCGGCGCCCCAGGGATACCAGTCGACGGGATTGTGCGCGTGCAGCAGCAGATAGGGACTTGTCTCTTTCGCCAGGCGGTTTGCGCGGCGTTGGTTCTCGGATTTTGGCTCTTGGCCCGCGCCGATCGTGGCGAAGAGCACGGCCACCGCTGCCACAAGGCACCGCCGCCATCGCGGGGCGGACCTGCCTAGTGCTCTGTCAGTCGTTCCTCGATGGATCGACCGCGAAGCGACGGCGGTGGCGGGGGCAGAGCTTGGCCAGGACCGGCCAAGCTCTGCCCCAGCCACCCCCTGACATCCATCAATCAACGAGTGACGGAGCACCACGATGTTTCGCTGACCGGGCATGGGCTAGTTGTCCAGGCCGAGCGAATTGAGGAAGTCGTCCAGCGCCGCATCGCCTCCGCTGTCCGCCGTTTTCGACGCCCCCGCCTCGGACCCGTTGATTTCGAGATTGTCCACCGGCTGCGCGGGAGCGGTCTTTTTTCGGACCGCTGCCTTCGGGGACGAAGCCGGCTTTTTCCGCGGCTTGGCGTCGGCCGACGCCGGCGGGTCGTCGGCCAATTGAAACGTGTCGTCGCCCTTGTCGCTTGTCGTTGCGGACGGCTCAACCGCGGGCCTGGAGGCGGGCTCCGCAACGGCCGCTCCTTCGTCTTTTTCCGATTCGTCCAGGAAGTTGAAGGTCGCATCGCTGGCCGGCTCCGCCTGCGGCTCCTCGCTGAGAAACCCGAACGCTTTAGCATGATCGTCGCTGGAATCGCCAACGTCGGACACTCCCGCCGGCTCGCTCGTGGCCGCGGCTGCCCGCGGCGCACGCGCCGCTGGCTCGTCTCTTTGCGACGACGTATCGACGATGGGCAAGGCTTCTTCCACTTCGTCCGGCGAAGCTGCCGTGGCACTCGGCCGATCGCCGTTCAGGTCGGGAAAATGGCCGTTGTGTTCATACTCGGCGCGAAAGGTCAAGGGGCCGATCGTCAGGGTCTCACCCGGCTTGAGCAGCGCCTCTTGCACGCGCTGGCCCTCGACCACGGTGCCGTTGAGCGAACCGTTGTCGCGGACCACCAGCGCGCCCTCCAGCTCGTAGATCAAGCAGTGATGGCGGCTGACGGTGGCATGGGCCACGGTCAGATCCGCGTCACGCCCGCGACCGATCATGGAGGGCAGTTTTAGTTTGACTTCGGAGCGGTTCGCCTTTCCGCCCACGACCACCAACTTGGCTTCCATCGCGTCTTCACCGTTTCCGCAGCATTGAGAGAGGACCGGCTGCCGCGGCGCGATGCGCAGCAAGCCAATGACTTGGGCCACCAGACGTTACTATAGCCGGTAGCACGGCCCACGCAACCGAATTCACGACTTGACCTTGCGACGGAGGGAACCGAAAAAAGAACCGTTGCCCAGTCACGTACCGGTCTTACGCCTCGTGAAAACGACCCCTCGGCTGCAAATTGGTCCCGTCACCGTCGATCCGCCGATTTTGCAGGCGCCGATGGCGGGCTTCACGAATTACGCCTATCGGCAGATCGTGCGCGAATTTGGCGGCGTCGGATTGCAGGCCACCGAGATGATCAGCGCCAAGGGGTTTTTGGCCCAGGAGGAGCGGCGGCAGGAACTGCCCGACCGGCTGTGGGGCGTCAAAGAGGAGCCCCGTCCGCTGGCGGTGCAGATTTGGGACAACGACCCGGCCATCTTGGCCGAAGTCGGAGCCAGGCTGGCCCACGAATTTCAAATCAGCGTGGTCGATCTCAATTTTGGCTGCCCGGTGAAGCAGGTGACGGTCGACGCCCATAGCGGCTCGTACCTGTTGCGCGACCCGGAGCGTGTCGGCCGGATCGTCGAGCGCGTGGTGGCGGCCTGCCGGCCAACCCCCGTCACGGCCAAGATCCGCCTCGGCTGCACACGCGACAAGATCACCGCCCCGGCCGTCGCCCAGGCCGTGGAAGACGCGGGCGGGGCCGCCTTGACGGTCCACGGCCGTACCGCCCAGGACTTCTTTCAAGGCTCGGCCGATTGGGAAAACATCGCCGCTTTGAAGCAGCATCTCAGACGCATTCCGCTGATTGGCAACGGCGACCTCGACAGCCCGGAAAAAGTCGTGTTCGCTCTGACGCGCTACCCTGTGGACGGAGTGATGATCGCACGGGCGGCCCTCTCGCGGCCGTGGCTCTTCCGCCAGGCGGCCGCGGCGTTGGCCGGCCAGCCGGTGCCGCCCGATCTGGACCTGGCTGCCGAGCGAACGCTTTTGCTCTATCATTTCCGTCTGGTGGTGGCCCGCTTCGGCGCCGACAAGGGAACTCGCCTGATGCGCAAGTTCGCCTGTTGTTATGCCCAGGGCCGGCCGGGCGCGAGGGAATTTCGCACCTATGCCGCTCGCGTCAGCACGCCGGCCGAGCTTCATCATGTCGTGGAGACGTACTTTCCGCGCGGCGAAGCGACCAGTTCAACGTCACCGGCTGGGCCGCGGCGGTGACGACGTCGCTGGGGTCTGCGTAGGGCCTGACGGCGATCGCGCGGCCGAGCGCCGCCACTTCCAATTCGTCTGTAAGGAAGGGCCAAGGCGAAACGGAGATCGCATACGGCCCGGTCGTGGGCCGCAAGGTCAACACCGGTCCGCCCGGCGGAGCGAACTCCTGCGGCTCCCGCCGTTCGGCGCAACAAAGCCAGAGACTGAGGGCGTCGAACATCTGCAGCCATGATACGGCGCGATCGGCCGCCGCCCGGTCGGCCGAATCGCCCGCCGTTTTCTGCCACATCGCCAGCCATTTGTCTCGCTCGGCCTGTTGCTCGGTGAGAAAATCGTTTGCCAATGCCGTCGCCGTGGCATCCGACTTCCAGCGGCCCGAGAACCGCTCGAGCAACCGCGTGAAGTGGCCGCTGACCATGTATCCGGCCAGCGGGCCGATGCCGGCCGCCGCCCGAATCGACTCGCGCCAGATGGCCAGCGAATCGGTCAGCGCGGTCTCCGTAAAATCGAGCGGACGGCCGGTCTGGGCATCGACTTTCGGCGCGATTTCCCAGGCGGCCCAGCCGTCGTCGTGATGGGCCACCGCCGCCACGATTCCTTCGCGCGGTGCAAGCCGGGCAAACGGTTCTTTTCCCCACGGTCCGGCCAGCGCGCCCGACAACCGGGCGTGCTCGACCTGAGAGATCAGCACCCATTGCTCCTCGCCTGTCGCCGTTTTCGATCGTCGTATCATGAATCACATCCTCGCAGCAATTCGCGCACCGTGCATCAGGTTTGCTAGCGGAAAACAAGCCAGTTTCTGCCTCGCTGTAAAAAGACCGCCCCAGTGAGTCATGCCGTAGCCTTGCACCCGCGTCTGGCAAATTGCCCGGAAAGGCGTAAAATATCTGCCATTGTGCCGCAAGACCCACCGCCCAGTACACCCTTGACGACTGCCATGACTTACTTTCGCACGCTGATCGCCCTCGCCGGCTGGCTCGTTTACGCCCAGGCAACTCTTGCTTCGCCGTTTTGTCTTCCGCCCGCACCCGCCGATGCCGGCGTCCTGCGTGCCGCCCCGGAGGAATGTCTGTTCTACGTCGGCTGGAACGGCGCCGGCACGGCCGATGCCAAGAGCGAGAATCAGACCGAGCAATTGCTCGCCGAAGAGGAGGTCAAGAACTTCGTGTCGAAGCTCGACAGCCAGGTGACGGCCCTGGTGCAGCAAGCGATGCGCGGCAATCCGGCAGCGGCGATGTTCGCCGACGATGCGCCCGCACTCGTCAAGGCCGTGCTCACGCGACCAGCGGCACTCTATGTGTCGAAGGTGGCCGTCGGGCCGATGGGTCCCGACGTGCGTGCCGGGCTGGTGATTAACACGGGCGACATGAAGCCGACGTTTGCCAAGCTGGTGGGGCAACTCGAAGCCCTGGCCGCGGGCCAGTTGCCGCCCGGCATGAAGCTTGAAGAAACCAACGTCGGCGGGGCCGTGCTGCACCGCGCTCCGCTGCCACCAGGCCAGCCCGTCGTCGTGTGGGGATTCAAAGAAAGCTATTTTCTCGTCAGCGTGGGGGCCGACGCGGGGCAAGAACTGGTCGGGCGACTCGCTTCGGGCTCGCCGCCCGGCTGGCTCAGCAACGTGCAGCAACAGGCGGGCATCGAACGTCCCGGCACAACCTGGTACGTCAATGTCGCCGGCATCTTGCAGGCCGCGCAGCCCTTGATGACCGATCCCAAAATCGCCGCCACGCTCGACGCGCTGGGCATACAAAACGTCAACCACATCAGCAGCGTCAGCGGCTTCGATCGCCAGGGCATGGTGGGCAAGACGCGGGTGGCCACCGCGGGCGAGCCGAAGGGGTTGTTTGCCGCGGTGTCTGGCAAGGCGCTGACTGCGGCCGACTTGCGGCACGTGCCCAACGACGTGGCCTTTGCCGTTGTGGGCCGACTTGATCTGGACGACGTTTTGCGCCGCGTCTTGGAGGGGGTCGCCAAAGTCGATCCGGCGGCCCGCGCGGGAGCCGACAACGCCCTGAAAGCGGCCGATGCGCAGCTCGGTTTCAGCCTGTCCGGCGATCTCTTGCCAGCCCTGGGCGATGTGTGGTGCGCCTACGGCGCTCAGGCCGACGCGACGCCGGGCAAGAAGGCCCCGCAGGTGGGAAAGTTTACCATCACCGTGACCGTGCGCGACCGTAAGCGGCTCGACAAAAGCTACCCGCTGATCGTCAAACGATTGCAGCAAGAGGCGGAGAAAAGCGACGGCAAGTGGTCGGTGAAGCAGTCGAAGTTTCGCGGCCAGCAGGTGTATTACGTACCGCTCAAGCTGCCGCAGACCCAGGCCGCGCCGTTGCCCGTGCCGCTGAGCTTCGATGCGGCCAGCGGCGCGATCACGCCCTGTTGGTGCCTGACCGACGACCGTCTCGTGGTCAGTTCCACTCCGCAGGGCCTGAAAGACTTTTTAACTCGCGACCCGAAGGCCGAATCGTTGGCAGCGCGCAGCGAACTGGCCGCGTCGTTGACGGGCAGCGACGGTCCTTCGGTGCTCACTTTTAACGACACGGCAGCGGGCCTGCGAACGATGTATCCGGCATTACAAGCGTTGATTCCCGTGGCCTCGCTTGGCCTGGCCAGCCAGGGTCTCAACGTGCAGATTCCCCCGCTCCCTGCCTTGGCAACGCTGGAGCGTCACGCGCGGCCGTCGATTTTCTTCATGCGGCGTTCAGCCGCCGGCTTGCTGCTGGAAGACTATCAGACGGTGCCGGTTGTCAATTCGCGATCGCTGGCGACGACGGGCGTGGGCCTGGCACTGCTCTTGCCCGCCGTGCAGGCCGCGCGCGAGGCCGCGCGCCACACGCAGTCGAATAACAATCTGAAGCAGATCGGCCTGGCTATGCAGACCTATGCCGACGTCAACAAGGCGTTTCCGGCGGCGGCGAACTACGACAAGCAAGGGAAGGCTCTCTTGAGCTGGCGAGTCCATGTCTTGCCCTATATCGAGCAGCAGGAGCTTTATAAGAGTTTCAAGCTGGACGAACCGTGGGACAGCCCGAACAACATGGCCCTTATTGCGCGAATGCCGAGCGTCTACAGCAACCCGAACTTGCCGCAGGCGAATGAGGGCAAGACGAATTACCTGGCAGTGGTGGGCGAGAAGGCAATGATTCAACCGAAAAAAGCGACGACGTTCGCTGACATCAAAGACGGCACGAGCAATACCATCATGGTCGTCGAAGCCGCGGCCGATCGCGCGGTGATTTGGACGAAGCCCGACGACTGGTCGCCCGACGCAAAGGACCCGATGGCCGGACTGCGCGGTCTGCGGCCGGGTATCATCCTGGTGGTCTTCGGCGACGGGCATTCCGACGCGATTCCGAATTCGACAGCGCCCAGTTCGTTTAAGGCGATGCTCACCCGCAACGCGGGCGACGTGGTCAATTCTGGCGGGAATTGACTTTTGGCCGATGTTGGATGTCGGCGATCAAAACATCCCAGTCCGGAATACCGCAGTCGTTGCCATTTCGCCATGAGGGCAGCGGCGCCTCGACGGTGACGGGGTCGTTCGTTGCGGGATCGACGAACGACAGGCTTCGGGCGTGCAAGGCGATGGCCCGCAGCCGCTCGTTGGCGTGCTGCTCGCCGAATGCGACTGTGCTGCCGTAAAAAGCGTCGCCCAGCACTGGATGGCCGCGCGAGGATGCCTGAACGCGAATCTGGTGCGTGCGGCCGGTTTCCAGCTCGATCTCCAGCCACGAACCGTACGCGGTCTGGCCGAGCGTTCGATAATGAAGCACCGCGTGCTGCGCGTCGGGATGCTCGGCCGGCACGACCTCCGCCCGTGGATGGCCATAAACCTTGCGAAGATGGTCGGTCCAGGTTCCTTCGGGCGGCTGGACGCGGCCTTCGACGCAGGCCCAATAGAGCTTTTTGACCTGGCGGCGCTCGAACTGGCGTGAAAGCTTGAACGCCGCCCGACGCCGCGTGGCGAAGACGATCGCCCCCGACACCGGCCGGTCGAGCCGGTGTGGCACGCCGAGATAGATAAACTCACGCTCCGGGTTCTGCTCGGCCAGCCATGCCCGCAGACGTCGCTCGAGGCTGTCGAACTGGGCCGGCGCCTGCGTCGCCAGGCCGGCCCGCTTGTTGATGACGAGACAGGAGGCAGACTGGTGGAGGATGTCGATGGGCGCTGGTCCCACCCTACGCGATTGTCGAAGTCATGGGTAAGAAGCGATCGCAACTTGCGGTATAACAGCGGACATGACAATGTTACCTCTGAACGATGACGCTTGGCGAGACTGGCGCGACGAGTGGTCGCTCGCCGAAGGAGTAACCTATCTCAACAACGGCTCGTTCGGCCCCACGCCACGGGCAGTGTCCGACGCGCGGCGGCAGTGGATGGAAGCGGTCGAGGCCGACCCGCAAGATTTCCTGTTGCGGCAGCTCGGTCCGCGGCTGGCCGAGGTCCGCCGGCGGCTGGGCGAGCTCGTCGGCACCGAGGGCGACAATCTCGCTCTGGTCGACAACGCCAGCGTGGCGATGAACATCGTCGCCGCCAGCGTCCGCCTGCAAGCCGGCGACGAAGTGCTGGCCAACGACCATGAGTACGGCGCCGTGCTGCGGCTCTGGCAACGCGCCTGCGATCGGGCAGGCGCCAAGCTGATCGTGCAGCCGCTGCCCGTGCCGATCGCCAGCGCCGACGAGGTGGTCGAGACGCTGTTTGCCGCGGCCGGCGCGCGAACCAAGCTGCTCGTCGTCAGCCATGTGACTTCGCCGACGGCCATCGTCTTGCCGGTCGAAGCCATCTGCCGCCGGGCACGCGAGCTTGGCCTCGCGACCTGCATCGACGGGCCGCACGCCATCGCCATGCTGGACGTCCAGCTCGACCGCCTCGACTGCGATTACTATACGGCGAGCTGTCACAAATGGCTCTGCGGGCCGCTGGGCACCGGCTTTCTTTACGTGCATCCGCGGCGGCAAGCGGCGGTCGAGCCGGCCCTGGTGAGCTGGGGGCGGACTTTGGAGGGCGACGTGGCAAGCTGGCGCGACGAATTCAATTGGGTCGGCACGTGCGATCCTTCGGCCTATCTCGCCGTGCCGGCGGCCATCGACTTGCTGGCCCGCGCCGGCTTCGACTTCTTCCGGCGGCGCACCCACGCCCTGGCCGCTTACGCACGCGAAAGCTTCGCCGGCCGCCTGGGCAGCGAAGCGCTCGTGCCCGACAGTCCGCAATGGTACGGCTCGATGATTTCCTTGCGATTGCCGGAAGGCGAGGCGGAGCCTTTGCAAAGGGCGTTATGGCAGCGCTACAAGATCGAGGTGCCGATCGTCTCCTGGCAAGGCTTGCGGCTGGTGCGTCCGTCGTGCCATCTTTATACGTGGCGGGAAGACATCGACCGCCTGGTGAACGCGGCGCAAGAGATTTTAGAGCACGGCAATTCAATGAAATGACCGAGCAAGTACATCCATATAAAACAACGCCAGCCGCTCACCCAGCGGTTGCCCTTCAGTGGCCCGAAGCTCGAACGATTTTTGAAACTGCGGCGGCGCGAGCAAAAAGAACCGCCACTGAAATCCGCCTTGACGGCCGCTCAGGCTGTGACGCTCGTTCGTCGCCTTCGGATCCATGCCAAACAGGGTCCGCCCGTCGGGCGAATGCCAGCCCGCGCGCGGCTGCCCGTCGATGATCAGCGAGTCAAACCCCGCAGCCAATTTGCCATACTGCGTCACCCATCCGATAAACCGGCCGCCGCCCGATTGCCGGGCCCACACGCGGTCCGCCGCATCGCCGCCGGTCTCAAACACGCCGCGCAAGCGCCGCGCCAATCGCGGATCATCGTCGTCCGTCAGCGGCTGATAGGAAACCGTCAGGCCGACGGGGTGTACCGGCCGGCGGCCGTGGTTGGCCAGCGACATCGTCAGCCGCGTGCGGTAGGGCATGGCCAGCATGTTCGTCCAACCGTTGCGATTGAGCACGACGTAGTTCGGATAGTTGCCGCCCGACAGGCCGGGGAAAAAATATCGGGCCGGCGCCGCCAGGGCCGGCGCCGGTTCCTCGTCGACCGTCACTTCCAGCCACAGGTCGTCGTCGTTCAACAGCGAAGGCGCGGCGATCAGCTTGGTCCACCCGACGATGCCCGGCCCTTTCAAATCGACCAGCGTCGCCTGGCTTTTCTCGTCGATCTTCTGGCCGTCGTTGCCGGCGCGCGGCAAAGGATCGGCTTCGCGGTGCGTGCCCCAGCCAAGCTGCTCGTTGCGATACGAAAGGGCCGGCAGCAGGCCGCGGGCCACGCACGAACGGCCGTCGACGAAGTCCTCCAACGGCACGTCGTCGGGGAAGATCACATAGTCGAACCGATAGTCGGCCGGTTTGCCGCCCTGGATCGTCACCTTGAGCGATTTGCGATAGGGCAAATAGGTCAACAGCGGCTGCGTGTCCTGGCCCACCAGCGGAAGCCGTTCGTGCAACCGGTCGGCCGGGCATTCCAGCCGCGGCGTCGATTCGCCGTCGAAGTAAAACGCCAGCCGCCCCGATGGATTGCTCCGCGAGACGACCACGACGGCCGCCGGGCCGACCAACTCGGCCAGCACCTGTTCGTCCTTGCCTTTGATGCTGGCTTCGACCGCGCCGGAACCGAGACCGTCGTCGATGGCCAGGCGTTCCGGGTTCATCAGCCGCTCCAGCACGAGTTGCGAACCGCTCGGCGGGCGGCGGGTCTGCCAGGCCGGCGGTCCCAGGCCATCGGGCGCTTCGAGTACATAGAGATCGCGAAACTCCGTCCGTGCGCCGTGATCTTGCAGGCCGATCCAGCCTTTGAGGTTTCGCCGCCTTAGTTCGGGCAACTCGGCCGTGTTGGCGTGTTGCACCAGCACGCCGTTGACCCAGGCCGAGATCATATACCCTTCGGCCTTGACCAGCACGCGGTTCCACTCTTGCGAGCGGTCGGCGCGGGCCAGCGGCTCCAGGTTGCCGTAAATGGCCATCGTCGAGTGTCGCGTGAGCGGCGCGCCGCTCCGCTCGTCCAGCATCTGCAGTTCCATGCCGTCGCCGGAGGGCCAGCCGTCGCGGGCCGTGCGAATGCCGATGCCGGAATTGCCGCCCTTGGCCATTTTATATTCCAGCGAGAGCGTGAAGTTGGCGTACTCGTGCTCGGTGCGCAGATAGTTGCCGTTGTTGTTGACGCAGACGATGGCGTCGTCTTCGGGCTTCCACGAACCGAGATTGCCCGGCGTCCACCAGCCGGAAAGGTCTTTGCCGTTGTAGAGCGGCTTGCCGGCGGGCTCCGTGGCCTTCAAATCGGCCATCGAACCGCTGCCTTCGGCGACACTCATCTCCAGGGCGAAGCGGTCTTTGCCGAAAGAAAAACCGACGCCGGCCTTTTGCACAGCGCCGTCAGCGGCGTGCGTAATGGTGGTCAAGGTGACGTTGCCGCCTTTTCGCATCAGCGTCGCCTCGTGCCAGCCATCGGCCGACGGCCTGATGATAATCTGGCCGGTTTGCGATTTGCCGTCGGTACGGCCACCCACTTCCTTGCCCTCGGCGAGCGTAATGGTTACAGGGTGATCGCCGTCCGTACACCGCAGCAGTTTGATCGTCCATTTGCCGCTCTGCTCGACTTTCCAGCGAAAGCTCAACTCGACATCGTCCCAGCTCCAACCGGAGACCAGTGGGGACGAATCTTTGCTGCCGTGCAGCACGCCCTCGGTCATGCGCCAACCTTTAGCCGGAGTCGGGCCATCGTCCCAGCCGACCAGCGAATCGCGGTCGAAAAGGCTGACGGCGCGCGGTTCATCGGCCAGCGCCGGCATCGCCGCTGCGCAGGTTGCAAGAAAGACGACAGAGCAATTGTGCCAGAACTTTCGGAACATGGTGTTCAACTTAAATGACGGTCTGGGCTGAGAAAATCACGGTCCCGGTTTCCTGCGCTTTTGCCGGTCGTTCGCGAGAGAAAGGATCTGTAGGGTGGGCCGGCGCTCGCAAGCTCGCTGGTCCCACCCTACCTTTCGAGAAAAGCAGTCAATCGTCGTCATCCTCCTCCCCGCGGGCAATGACGAACGATGCCCGCACCGGCGGAGGCATGCGCGAATCGGCCCCGCGCACGCTGCGCCAAATAATCTCGTTCAGCAGAATGTCGTCGGCCGCATCCTCGCGGCTGAAGTCGAGCCGGGCCGATTGCTCGACGCCCCATCCCGTGCCCGCGTTGCG
Source organism: Pirellulales bacterium (assembly GCA_035533075.1). NCBI lineage: Bacteria > Pseudomonadati > Planctomycetota > Planctomycetia > Pirellulales > Pirellulales bacterium. The sequence goes on from DATLUO010000257.1 coordinate 17,749, forward strand.
GGCCTGCAAGTCGACCCCGGCCGGACGGTGCTGGTACGGCGACAGATCGGGCCTGGCCTGAAACGAGGCATACATCGGCCGGGCGGCGGCGTCGAACTGGCTCATCGGCTTCAGCCCCAGTATCAACTCCATCGTCCGCAACATGCTGGATGTCGAATACATGCTCGAATCGACCGCGCGCCGCTTGCAGTAGGGACTGATTGCCAGTGCCACAGTGCGGTGGGCATCGACGTGGTCGGAGCCGTTTTGAGCATCGTCTTCGACCACGAAGATCGCCGTGTCTTTCCAGAACTTGCTCTTGCTCACCGCTTCGACCAACTGGCCCAGGGCCAGATCGTTGTCGGCCACCATCGCCGTCGGCGTGGGCTTGCCTTTGCTCTGGCCGTAGGTGTGATCGTTGGGCAGCCGGAGCACGATGAACTGCGGCATCTCGCCGGCCTGCTCGAAGCCGTGCAATTCCTCGATGAAACGGTCGGCCCGTTTCACGTCGGGATAGTCGAGGTCGTAACTGCGGAATTGCGGGTCGAAGTGCCCCTCCAGCGCCGGCAACGTGGCCACCGCTGGATCGCCCTTCTTCTCGCCTTCATCGATGAACTCGCCGTAGCTGCGATAGCTCACGCCCGCCTCGCGGCATCGGTCCCAAATATAGCCGCCGGCCGGCATGGCGATCTCGAAATGGCCTTCGCTCGGATACTTCAGCTTTTTCTGGCCGCCCCGATAGACCAAGGGCCAGGTCTTTTCGACGAAGTCGGTGGCGTAGGCGGCCATGCTCCACTCATGCCCGTCGGCGCTCACTTCGCTCTCGACGTAAAAGTTGTCGAGCAGCACGAACTCGCGGGCCAGGGCGTGATGATTCGGCGTTACCTCTTCGCCGAACAGGCAGAGGTTCGGGTCGCCGTTGCCTTCGGGCATGTCGCCAAACACCTGATCGTAGGTGCGGTTCTCTTTGACGATATAGATGCAATGCCGGATGGGCGTCTTTCCGCCCTGCGTGGCCGGAATAGGATGATTCGGCTCGCCCGGCTCGGCAACCGGCGAAAAGTCCGACTTGAGCGGACTGGCGCGATAGGCGGCTTCGCTATAGCGGGCCATGTCGTCGGGCGAGGGACTGTCGATCGCGCTCAGCGTGCCGCGGAACAAACCGCCGATATACTGCCGCACCGTGGCGGGCGGGTCGCGGTGCGGGTTCGGTCCCTGCACGTTGGCGTGCGACATCAGCCCCTTGCCGTTGGCCACGTAGATCTTGTTGTCGCGCCCGAACCGCACCGAGGTTGGATACCAGCCGACCGGAATAAAGCCCATCGAGCGGCTCTCGCCCGGCTCGCTGACGTTGAACACGGCCAGGTTGTTGTTGTCGGCGTTGGCCACGAACAGCACCTTGCCGTCGGGCGACAGGGCCAGGCTGTTGGGCGTGCTGCCGTTGGGCGCTTTGGGATAGAGCGCACTGGAAATGGTCTCGGTCGCATGGCCGGTTTTCGTTTCGAGCACGCTGACGGTGTTGGAATTGGCGCAGGCCACGAACAGCCGTTCGCCGTCGGGCGACAGCGCCATCTCCGTCGGATGAGCCGCGGTGGCCCAGGTGTCGTCGACTTCCATCGCCTCGAGATCGACGACCGCCACGGCCGCTTTTCCCCACAGACTCACGAACAGCCGCTTGCCGTCCGGCGTGGGCAGCGCCGTATACGGATAGCTGTCTTCGCCGAGTTCCAGCCATTGAGTTCGGCCTGGCTCGTCGAGCGGCACGGCGGCCAGCGCGTGCCCCCACGCGCCGCAGACATAGAGCGTATCGTCGTCGGAGTTGATGGCCAGCCCGGCCGGGACAAAGGTTTTGCCGTCCTGGGCCACGCGAAGCTGGCGATGATCGCTCAGGTAGCCGTCGGACACGGCGAACGCATGCACGACCTCGTTTTCGCCGCCGCTGGCGAAGATGCGTTTGCCGTCGCGGTCGAAACAAAGGCCGTAAAACGCCTGCGGCAAGTTGACGCGCGAGACGACGGTTTGATGTTTCAGATCGACGATCACGATTTCATGGTCGCCGTAGCCCGCGTGCAGCACGGCGGCGAGCGGCTCTTTGGGGTGCAGCGCGATCTGCACCGGAAAGTCGCCCAGCTTGATTTGCTTGCCCGTCGGCTTGAGCGACCATTGGTTCGGGAGCAAAACCGTGCCTTTTTCGCTCATGCCCGGCAGCCGGCGCAGCTCGTGCCGAGGGACGGCCGGCTGCTGCGCCTGCGCGGCAACGGCAAGGCAGGACACAAGAAGTACGCACAGACCGGGACGCGGGCGATGAATCACAGCGGTTCTCTCACGATGCGGGGGCATGGGGTGCGTTGCCAGCCAACGGCACGGCAACGATCGTGTGGACGATTATAGTCCGGCGTTAGCGAGGGAGCGAGGTGCCGGCTAAGCAGGAGGAGGATGGCGTTCCTAGGCCGTCACTGCACGACTTGACGGGCTGGGAAGCCCATCCTCCGACAGCCGCTCCGGCGCTGTTTGGCCCCCTGCTGCGTGACACCGAACTCGGCGGCGAGGTGTTCTTGGGTTCCTTCTTCGAGGATGTGCCGTTCGTAGAGTTGGCAATCGCGGTCTTTCGGCGGACCGCCGCGCACTTTGCGGAGGGACATGGGGGTGGAGATGGGGGGATTTTGGATTTTGGATTGGGTTGCGCGAGCGACGTAAGGTGGGGCCAGCGAGCTTGCGAGCGCCGGCCCACCGTGATCGGCGCTGTTTGGGTCTTCGGTCTTGGGTCTTGGGGTCTTGGGGTCTTAGTTGTAGAAATGCTTGTGAAGAAATGAAAAGGTGCGCGCGGATTTTGGATCGCAAGCCGCGACGCCTCCATGACTTGCGGCAACGGCGGAACGCATCAAAGTTGGTTTATAAAAGTATTTCTCGCGCTCCTCCTTCACGCTGGTTTTCGCACATCTCTCATCCTCTCCTGCAACTGGCTTGCGATGTTTCTGTTTTGCGCCGGTCTCCGCCGACCGCAGATCAGACATGGAGCCGGCTTCAGCCGGTTTTTGGGCCGTTTGCCACCAGCTTTAGCTGGTGGTGCCGAAATACTATTCCCTGGCTAGCCGACTTTAGCCGGGCTTCTCGGTCCTGGATTTAGCCGTTGCCAACACGACACCTTCAGGGGTAAAGCTTCGCCGAACCCGTTCCCATTTTCACACTAACCCGAAGCGCCGCCTAGGCGGGCTGGAAGACGCGGAATCTGCGGGAAGTTCGTCGCGCCGTCGTCGATTAGAAACCAACGTCAATAACCGCCGGGCAAGCCGGCGGCATGTCGTATTCGCCATCCTTCCTGGCGCAACAAAACCGAGGCTCTTTCAGGGAGGGCCAAGGAAATGTTCAAGGACGAGGCTGCCGAACGTCAGCGTTCGCGGCAATTCGGCCGCCGCGAAGCAAACCCTCCTAGTGAGGTAATCGAGGGGCAAAAACCCCGCATTTCCACGGTCGGTGTAAATTTACACCGACCGGAGCGGTCGAACTCGCAGGCGGCGCGAATGTTCAATGTTTCCGAAAAGTCGGTGGCTTTTGCCACGCGGGTCTTGGCCTCCGGCCACGAGCAAGTGATCGCCGCGGTGGAAGGCGGCTGTGTCTCGGTCTCCGACGCGGCGGCGATCGTCAAGCTGCTCAAGCCGCGGCAGCGAGAGCTGCTAGAGCTGGTCCATTCGGGCAAGGCCCGCACGTTGCGAGCGGCGGCGAAACTGAAGAAACCCAAAACTGTGCCGGCGGCCGTGTTGCGCAGCAATCCGCGCGATCCGCAGGTGATGCGCGGCAAGGTCCGCCGCGCGTATAGTTGTTTCATGGACGACTACGAGGCGTTCCGCGGCTATGTCGAGATGGCGGCCGACGGTTGCGGCGGCGACAACGCCTTCATCACGCGTGCCCGCGAATGCCTGGCCGCCGCCCAGGCCGCCATGTACGACTGCCTGCAGCACTACGGCCGCGCGAAAGGCGCGTAAGGTGGACCGGCGCCGCTGATTGATTGACGTTGCAACGCACGCGCAATGAAATGACAATGGATCCGCATAAAGGCTTGGCTGCCGCGCGTTTGACGCCTCGCCGCGTGAAGCCATCAACAAGGAGGTTGAAATGAAAACAGGGAGTAGTGTGGATAAATCGCTTGAGGAACAGAGTCCACAAGCTTCCGAACCCAACATTTGAGGGGCAGCACATCATGGCGGCGCCGACGACACTAACCGAACTTGTGGAGCGGTTCGAGCGGAACCGCCCGTCGTATCAGGCTACGGCCTACAACGAGACGCAGCTCCGCCGCGAGTTTTTAGACCCCTTCTTCAAGGCCCTCGGTTGGGACGTCGACAACGAACGCGGCCACGCCGAAGCCTATAAAGACGTCATCCACGAAGACGCCATCAAGGTCAGAAAAAGGGTCAGAACGATTTTGAAATCGTTCTGACCCTTTTTTTGACCAAACTGTTACCCCCAATTTGTTGTTAAATTCGGCTCTGCCGGCGCACTGGTACAATCTCGATCTGCAACGGCGGGCCGGAGGCGGTGGCATGCCGGGCATATTGCACGATCTCGCCAGTGCCACCTCGTTTGCTGTTGACTTCGCCGTCCCACAGGGCGATAAGCAAGTCGCAGCGATTGACGACGTGTCGGCCAACCGCTTCATACATTTCGTTGCGCTCCGGCCCGTAAACGGCGACAGCTTGACTGGAATGTCCTCCGAGCGGCAGCGAGTACCACTCGGCCGCACGGTGGAGGAATTGTTCGAACTCCGCGGCTGATTCGCCGGTGAAGTCGTGCCGATAAAGCTTGAGCGGCAACGGAAGGGGAGAAATCAGCCGATACCCACGGGCCAGCGCCTGCTGCCCGAAGAGTTGATCGGCGCCGGCCGCCAAGGGCGACAGGGCTTCGATCGCCCGTCCGCCCGCCTCGCGTTCGGCTTTCTCGAAAACCGCGCTCAACTTGCGCGAGATCGCTGCTCGGTCGTCGCTCCGCAAATCGCGATGGCCGCTGACGCCGATCGCATAAACATCGGGTTTCCGCGCGACCGGCAGCCGGCCCGTCTTGCCGAGAAGCAATGACATCGTGGGGCTGATCGCGCGGCCGTCGTGCATGGCTTCGGCCGAAATTTCCTCACTTCCAAGCCAGGCGTTTTCGGGCCGTTGCTCGATGCGGCACAGCTCGTCGCCGTTCAGTTCGACGTCGAACAGCTCCATGGTGTACGCCGTCTCGGCGCCTGCACGCCGCGATGTGGCGACGTAGTGGAGCCGTGCGGTCGGGTCATCGGCCATCGCCAAGCCGCCGGGTGCGACGCCCAACTCCTCGCCGATCTCGCGCACCAGGCAGTCGCGAAACGTCTCGTCCGCATACCTGTGCCCCCCGACGAAATGAAACGCGGCCCATTCGGGATTCCACTGGGCCAGGTACTCGGTTTCACCTGTGCGGCGGCGCGTGATGAGGGCCAGCGCGGCAAGCGACGTTCTCATGTTGACCCCTTAATCTGGTCTGTCAGTGACCATGATCCGACCCAGAATCGGCGTGAGGGCACCGCGAAATTCGCTGCGTTCGAATAGGCGGAGCGTCTCCTCGACTTTGTTGCCGAGGGCCTTCCAAAGCCGACAGAGCTGTTTGTAGGTGCTGTTGGCCATGCCTCCCCGGCCGGGACTGAGCTCGGCCAGGGCGTCACGGTAAAATCGCTCACCGATGGAACAATCGCTTAAGATCAAACAAGCTTCACCCTCGCTGGCAAAGACCCAAAAGCGGTCGTTCCGCGCGATATCGGTCATCCTTCGGCATATTTCGCCGACCTGTTCCGCGTAAGCTGTGGCTTTCGCCGACTCGCAATTGAGCAGCGCGAGCGTCGCGGCGTTGATCCCGGTATAATAATCCTTTGTGGCAACGAAGGCTTCTTCGTAGACCATCAATGCTTGGGCGTACATCTGCGCCGCAGTCGTCTTGGCCAAATCGGCAAATTCGCAGTTCGAGCCTTCCCAACGCCTGTCGCCGGCATCTTTGAACAGTCGTCCGATTCGACCCAGCGTTTCGAAATCGCCGAAGTCCCGCGCGGTGTCACGGAGCTTTTCCAGCACGGGCTCGGCAAGCGAGGCGAACCCGCACTCGATTTCCAGCAGTACACCTTCGGCGATGAGAGGTATGGCATGGGCCGCGTCTTCACGAATCGTGACCCTGCTCGCCACACGGGATGAGTCCGCTTCGACCTTGAAAACGGTGTCTTCGATAACGGCCCGGCCCGCTTCGTAGTCCTTCGCCTTCCAGTGGCGATGCGCGACGGCCAAGGGGATTCGATAGCTCGGCACGCCGCCTTGGTTGCCGTAGACTTGGAGGCACTCCTGCAGCATGCCCGCTGACCTCGGCATCCGCGCGGCGGCGACGCCCGCGGCAATGAGGGCATGTTCCGCCGCCGGCTGCTCGTAATTCCAGCGAACATTCAGCAGACCATAGACCACCAAAGCCCAGTACAACTCATCGCGCCACTTGTCGCAGCGTTGGTTATGTTCAAAGCCCAACCACAGTGCGGCTTCCTTGCGAATTCGCAGCACGATGGAGGTCAGCGCATCGAGCTTCTTGATGCCGGTCCGATATACCTTGGGCAGCCTGGAAAGCGTCTCGATTTGCTCGCGGGAGTTGAGACGGCAAGTCAGCTCGTGCAGCCACTCCTCGAAGGCGAGAAACATGAACATGCGTTGGGCGCGCTCCGCCTCCAGGCTGGGAAGCGAGGGGCCTGGAGTCGGCAGAAACGCCCGCTGCCCCAGCAATCGCGCTCGCACGCGGCCATCGGACAGAATGCCGGACAGCAGCCGGACCTTGAGCTCGGTCTCGAGTTTGGCGAAGTCCCAGGCCAGCACATTCCGCGGCCGCATTTCTTCATAATCGAACACGGCGGGATATTCGACCTCGCCGCGCCGGACTCCCACCAGGACGTTTCGGCCGTGCAGGTCGCCGTGCGAGCGGCCTACGAGTGAATCGGGAAGGTGGTGCTGATGGTCCGGCTCCATCATCCATTCGACGAAGTCAACCGGATCCAGGTACCGCGCCGGTTCGAGGGCCAGGTCGGCGTCGGGCTTATCGCTGCCGCAGATCAGCCAGACCGCGTCCCGGCGCATCTGGCGGCGGCCGAAATCGGACTTCCACAGCGACAAAACCGGTGCGGCGCTTTGCCCCATCCGCAACCGCGCGCGGTAGAATTCGGCGGTCGCTTCCAGACCCGCGGTCGCACCCGGAAAAAACCAGCGGCCCAAATCGGTGAAGACCTGCGAGATGGCACGCTCCACGGAAAGTGGGTCAGGACGGTCATCGCGCACCGCCCACTCCGCCGCGGTTTCCAACGTCTCGGGGCGGCCGTTTTCGCTGTTCAAGCCGAACAGCGTGTACGCATCGCGGTAGAGCACGGCCGCGCGGTCGCCCTCCAGCCCCGCCACGAGGCGCACGGGCGACAGAATGCGGCTGGCGACCTGCCGATCGTGCGAACAGGCCCGCCAGCCCTCGAAATCCGGCTCAACTTTGCTCCGTTGCCCGACCTTGACGACGTGCGTTTCGTAAGAGCCTGCGTATTTGACCTCGATGCCCAAAACGACTTTTTGTCGAAAGTCGGATGAGTAGCCGGTGAAGCAGCGAGATACCAGAATCCGTTCCGGCGGATGTTCGGTCGCCGCTCCCGGTCCTGCTGCAACATCGTTTGCGACCGAGGGCCGGCCCGCACTTTGCCCGGTGGAATCGGCCGTGGGGCACGTACCCGGCGGAGCGAAGATCACGACCAACTCGCGTGCCAGCCGCGCGCGGAGCTCGGCGGACAGCGACCCGCTCACGCTGGCGGTAAAATCGACGTGGCAGTCATGAATCACGACATCACCTTCCCTTTGTCGCGCCTTTGCGCCGCGGAGAACGACAACGCGGAAAACGTGCCGGCTAACTATTCGCAATCACCGGCCGCCGCCAGCACGTGCGGCCCCAAGTCCCCCACCGTCGGCGTCAAACCGTGTGTCAATAGGTTCTGCAATTCGCTTTCGGGCACCCAGCGCCAGGGCATGCCGAAGGCTTTGACCTTGGCTTCCAAGGCATTGCCCGACGCCCGCAGGTCAACGCCGGGCAAGGACACCTTGCACAGGTAAAAATGATAGTCGCGGTCCACTTGGTATCGCTGGCTGAACTGACGCAGCTCGGCTTCACTCTCAAGTGTGGACTGCACCCGTCCGTCGTAACCGGTGTCGTCGCGCAATGCCCTCTCGGCGGCTTGTTCGGGCAGTTCTTCGAATCGTGGGCGGGCGGCGGGAAAGAAAACGTCGCCGTAGCCGGCGTTGGGCACCACCAGAAACTCGCGGCCCACGGGGCCACGGCGGCAAACGATCGCCACGGCCGCCCGCTGAACGTAGGAAGGATCCACCAGCGCTCGGGCGATCTCTTTGGCCGACCATGAAACGGTGGGCGACGTCAACAAATCTGGCAGGGACAGAAAGTGATAGGCGCCGGCCGGATCGGCCGAAGGCAGTGGACGGCCAAGCTCGACCTCAAAGACGTGATATCGGTAGTAGGTCGGTTCGCTTGTGCCGTCCGAGGTGTCATAGGCCGCGACCACCATCAATGGCTGCTTGACGCGCGGCGCCACGGGCGGGCCGTGGTCGAGGAACGCTTGCACGGCCACGTCTTCCAGCTTTTCGCCCGGCCGCGGCTTCCGCATTGGAAACGTGTCGGCGCTCCAGCGGTCGTTATAGGAAACGAAAAACCATCCGGCTTGATTGTGTGTCACGGCAACGACGACGCTAACGGCCCGCAACGACATGGCTGGCTCCTTGGCTCTGGGAAATTCGTTCATCTGCTAGCTTACCGGGGTGCCCCATCAACTGCCAACGGATTTCGTTGATTTTGGGTATCATCCACGTTTCGGCCTCCGGGGCGGCTGCCGGCGTAGCATGCGGAAGTGTTGCGCAAAGGCAAGAAGAACCCGCCGCGGAGGCCCGCCCGGTTGAAGGCGAAAAAAATAACCGCGACGATTTGCAATTGGCCTTGCGTCCCCTTAGACTAGGGGCATTCGTAAGCGGGGGTGAAAGCCGGTTCCACGTCGGGCCGCGGGCGGCCTGTCGGACTTCTGTCCTTTTGCGAAAAGGTGATGGTGCCATGTCGATCGCGGCAGCGTACTGGGTAGGAACAACGCTCTCCGGCGGACGTTATCGGATTATCGCCAAGCTGGGCGAAGGCGGGATGGGCGTCGTGTACCGCGCCTGGGATGAGAATATCGCCAACGACGTGGTGGTCAAGGCGCCGCGGCGGTCGATGATGGACGACCCCGGCTTTGCGGCCCGCTTCAAAGGCGAGATGCGGTCGCTCATCGACTTGCCGCACCCGCACATCGTCAAACTTTCCGATATGGGCGAGCACGACGGCCTGCCGTTCGCGGTAATGCAGTTCTTGCCCGGCGGCAGCCTGGAAGACCGGGCCTACGACCGCGAAGGCAAGCCGCGACCGATGCCGGTGTCGAGCCTGTCGGGCTGGCTGCCCCACGTCGCCAAAGCGCTGCAGTTCATGCACGGCAAGAACTTTATCCATCGAGACGTCAAGCCGGGCAACATCCTCTTCGATGCCCAAGGAAACGCCTACCTCAGCGATTTCGGGGCATACAAGGCGCTGGCCGGCGGCGAGGCCGCGGCCAAGGCGCACACCGGCACCGGAATGGTGCTGGGCACGCCGCACTACATGGCCCCCGAACTGGCCAGGGGCGAAGAGGTCGACGGTCGCATCGACCAGTATGCGCTGGCCGTCACGGTCTACGAAGTGCTCAGCGGACAGAAGCCGTTCGACGGTCCCAACGGGCTGGCCATCATGTTTCAACACGTGAACCAGGCGGCGCCGCCGCTGGACTCCGTAGCGCCAGGCATTCCACGGGTCTTGGCCGAGGCCGTGTTGCGCGGCATGGACAAAGACCCCGGCAACCGCTTCAAGTCCTGCACCGCGTTTGCCGGCGCCGCGCTGGCGGGTCTGAGCGGCGCCACGGCACCGCCGCGGCCCGCCGGTGGCACCGCGGCGTTTACGCCCATTCCCGTATCCGGGGCAGCCGCTGGACCCAAACCGGCGCCGGTTCCGTTGCCGGTTTCGAGTCCCAACAAGGGAACGCAGCAGACGTTGCGTCCGGCCGTGAAAACGGCGGTCATGGCGGCGGCGCCCGTGCCCCTTGCGCCGGCACCGGCGGCACCCATTCCCGTTGCGGCAGGCGAAAGACCGCCGCCCGCCACTAGAACTAGACGAAGCAGGCAAAAGAACCCGGCCCTCGATTGGCTGAAAAGCCCCGTGGGAATTTCGGTGAGCGTGGCGGGCGGCTTGGTACTCGTGGTGGTTTTGGGCATCGTTATGTCCAGCGGTGACAAGGCTGGCAAGCCGGTGCCCCCGAAGCCTCCGAAGATCGTAAATGACCCTGTAAAGCCGAAGCCCGATCCCGATCGGTCTACGACGCCTGTGGTGACGGACTCGTACGACCCAGGGGCAGAGGCGAATCTGAAGAAAGCGATCAGTGACTGGAACGCGCTGGCGAACGAGATCGAAGCCGAACTGCCCCTCCCGCCGGCAAGCCTCGTCAATGCGAGGACGTACAACTCGCTGGCAGACCTGCAGACGGCCGCGGACAAAGCCGACGGCCAGCGCAATTCCCTCGGCTCGGACTGGCGCATTGACAAGCTGGAAAACACGGCGGTCAAGTTCGAGGACGATCTGGCGAGTCTCCAGAACGTGTCCATCAAGTCGCAAACGGCCGAAGACGCACTGAAGGTGTTGGCGCGCGATGTCGCCGCGCTCAAGAATCGCATGGCTAAGATCAAGGACCAGTTGTCAACCTCGATCGCGCAAAGCCCAGAGGTGCAAGCCAAGCTGGCCTCGCTCCGGGAATCGGAACGTAAAAAAAATGGCAACGGAAATGATCCCGTCCCGCCTCCGCCGCCTCGACCCGACTACACACCGCCTGGTCCGACTACGCAGTGGGTCGCGTCGATTTCGCTGCCCGGTGGCGGATCGCTGGCGCCGGGCGATTTGAATTTGAATGACGTCCAGCTCACGAAGTACGACAAAGGGATGTCCCCGAAGGCCTATGCGTTCAAGAACGAAAAGTCGCCCAAAGGCGGATTGCTGGTGCATGCGAGCTTTAGCGCGAATACGGGACAATCGCTCAACCTCGACGGCTGGACCATCTGTCGCTACGAGAACGGCTCGCCCAAGCTCGTGGCTCAATTCGAGGAGAATGACCGGAGTGGTCCCTTGCGGTATTGGGAGTCAAACAAGCTGCGGTTATACGCGGAGTACAAGAACGACAAGCTACACGGGCTGGCCTGCTACCTCAACAATAACGGTGCGCCGCTCGTGGCGCTGAACTATTCGGGCAATCGGCTTAGGAACAAGTACCTGGTCGATTATAAAAACGGCACGCCGCAGGCCGTAGCGGTCGACGGCACGGATGCCGGGCTGGACCAACAGTTCGCCGGCTATGCGCAGCAATTCCAGGATATGGCCGCGGACATCAAGCAGAAAGAGATCGAGTTTAAAGCTGCGCTCCGAGACGCTTACGAAAAGCTGCAGAAGCAGGCGGTTGCGCAGCAAAACAAGACGCGGCGCCAGCGCGACAAGCTCAATGAGGCGAAGGCCCGAGCGGCAAACAATGCCGCCGCGGCCCGTACCATCAGCGCCATCGCCATCGGCACCGGGGCGGGGTTCTGAGGAGTCGGCCGATGAGCACTTGTCCCTACTGTCAGCATTCACAGGTACCGGCCGGCGCCACAGCTTGCCCAAGGTGCAATACGCTGCTCGATCCGGCGGTGAATCAGAGCACGCCGGCCGGCACGCGCCAGGAATCGGCGGCCGACCTCAACCGCTGGATTGCGGCCGCGCGCGCGGCCGAACCGCCGCCGGAGGTGAAGATCATCCAACGCGAACCGGCCGCGCGCGCGCCGGCACCTCCGTCCGCAGCCACCGAGAACGACGGGTCGCAGCCGTTTCGACCGACGTTGCGGCCGCCGATGTTGGTGCTGTGCGTCGTCGATCAGGGACGCGACGGCGGCGAATTTCGGCGGATCCGCGGCGACCGGGCCGTCATCGGCCGCGCCGAGGGCGACCTGGTGATTTCGCACGATCCGGGCATCTCCGGCCAGCATGCCGAGCTGGTGCGCCTGGAGAGCGGCGGCCGCTTGCGCTGGTGGTTGCAAGACCTGCAAAGCCGCAACGGCACGTTTGCCCGTTGCAACGAGGCCCCGCTGGAGCACGAACAAGAGTTTATGGTCGGCATGCGACGGTTTCGCTTCGAGATGGCCGGCGCGGCCCCGGCGGAGCCGGCGGAGCCGGCGACGCCGCCCGGACCGGCCCGCATCACGACCCAGGGATGGCAGACGGTGACGCCGGCCGATCTCTCGCGGCTTGCTCCCTCGCTGGTCGAGCTGACGCCGACGGGCACCGGCACGCGCACGCCCTTGGCGGCCGCCGAACACTGGATCGGCAGCGACGCGGAGTGTACGGTCGTGGTCGCCGACGATCCTTTTGTGGGTCGGCGGCACGCCAAGATCGTTCGTACGCCGCAAGGCCGCTGGCGGATCGAAGACGGCCCTTCGCGCAACGGCACGTGGCTGCGCGTCCGCAGAATTCCGATCGATACGACGGCCGAGTTTCAGATGGGCGAGCAGCGCTTCGCGGTCAAGGTGTGTTGAATATGAAGATTCGCCTGCGCGTCCGCCCATCGCCGACCGAGTCGTTCGACTGGGAACACCCCGGTCCGCGGATCCGCATCGGCAAGGAAGACTGCCAACTTGCTTTTCGGGAAGAAGGCAACGTTTCCCGCCGCCACGCGGAGATCGAGCTGTCGTCCACGGGCGCCGTGCTGCGCGACATCGGCTCAAAGAACGGCACCTACATCAACGGAGCTCCTGTGGCCGGCGCCGCGATGTTGTCGGTGGGCGACGAGGTCAGCCTCGGCATGGGAGGCCCGCGTCTGAAGGTGTTGTCGATCGAACTGGCTGCGGTCGCAGAAACGGCGCGCACCGGGCCGGTATCCACCTCGCTGGACCCGCCCAGCTCGCCGCCGTCGGCCGCGGCCGACCCCTCGTCGGCGCCGCGGCCAACGACCTTGCCGGGCGTGCGTGTGCTGCGTGCGGAATTGAAGGACGAGAAGCAGCGAAAACGGATGGCACTTGGCGCGGTGGCGCTGGCGGCGTGCGCGGCGCTGCTGATTGCGGGCACGATTGTTTGGCTGCGCACCGGAAAAAAGTCGGAGGCACCGGATGCGACGGAAGCAGCGGAGGCCGATACCATCGACGAGCCGCTTGCCGTGACCGAACCGCCCGCCCCTTCGCCGCCCGCCTCCGCGACGTCTACCCCTTCGCCGCCCGCCGTCCCGTCGCCTCCGGCCAAGCCGATCGAAGAAGCCGTGAAGCCCTTCGAGGCCGCGGTTGTCTGGCTCGGCTTCGAGTTGGACGACGCGCAGTTCGTCTATGCGACGGCGTGGGCCCTCGGTCCGGAGGCCATCGTGACCAGCGGCGAAACGGCGCATAATCTTCAATTCATCGTGGAGAAGTCGCGTTCGACCGACCACGGCCCGGCCCGGATCATCGCACGCGATGCCCGCGGCACGGTCGGCGTCAAGGAGTTCCGAATTCACCCCGCCTACTCCGCCTCGCACGCCGAAAACGACGTCGACATCTCGCAAAAAGCGGCCCATAACATCGCGGTGGGAATCCTCGAGGCGGCCTTGCCGCAGAACTGTTCGCTGGCCTCCGACGCGGAGATCGACGGTCTGAACGTCCATTCTCCGCTACTGGTGGTTGGATTTGCCAACGACGCCGGCACGAAGGAGCCGTTTGACAAGATCAAGGGCCATGTCCGCCTGGAGCGCAAGACGGCCCGCGTCAGCTCGAGCGATCCGCCGGGGGCCGAACAGCCCCGGAGCTACCGCTTGACGGTGGGGGGTGCCGAGTCGCTCGCCGGTCCGCTGGAAAACCTCGCCGGGGCGCCGGTGTTCAACGAACATGGGCACGTGGTGGGCGTGTTGGCCATTTTGGGAAATTCGATTCGCATGAGCTCGGTGCGAAATAACCGTGGGTGGATCAAGGAGAGCGTTCCATGAGCAGGCAGCGTCGCGAATCTTGGTGCCGTTTCGGCCTCCGCATGGTGCTGGTGCATTACCGTCTTTCGGCGCCAGGGGCGCGGTTCGTTGCGCTGGTCGCCTTTCTGGCGATCGCCTTCCGGCCGGCCGATTGCCACTCGCGAGATCCGGTGGCCGATTTCGACGCGGCGATCCAGGCCCTCGTCAACCTCGAGGAGCAACGTCGCAAGGACACGGCCGAGGAGCTCGAGCGGATGCGCAAAGGGTTGGCGGAGCTAGGTTCGCGCGTCCACACCATGCGCCAGTGGACCCAGCTCAACTTCGATCTCGACAAACAGGGGAAGATACCGCGCCCCAAAACGGTGTCGAAGTATTTGCAGGGGCTCGAACATCGCAAGGAAACCACCGCCTACGCCCTGCTGCAGTTCCGCGACCAGTCGCGCGGCGCTGTCAAGTCGGGCCGCGCGCAGAATTTCTTTCTGGATGAATGCGGACCGGCCGCCTTCGAAATGTTGTATTGCCGCAGCCTCAGCCGCGACCAGTCGCGGCAGGGCGACGCCGACGACTTCGAGCGGGAGGTGCTCAGCGGGATGACCACCAACTACAAGCTCGACGCCAACATCATCCGCCATATCCGCTATCGCCGCGGCCTGACGGGATCCAAGCTTACCGGCCGGCTCAACGAAAAGCCGCTCGATCTGGACCACCTCAATTCCGTGCTGCGCCAGGCCGCGTTCAAGAACCAGGTCGACCGCATCGCCTCGTGGCGAGACCGGGCTTTGGCCGAGCTGGAGAAGGGCCAGCCGGTCTCGCCCGATACCGCAGGGAAGCTGATGGACGCGGTTCAGACCCTGTTGGACGAAATCCGCGCCGAGAAGAAAAAACAGGCCAAGTTCGGGTTCAACGCCATGCGGCCCTATCTGCAGGCCGAGCGGCAGATGTTCGCCGTCTACGAAGGCGCCGCGCGCTTGATCGAAGCGAACGAGGCGGCCGACGTGGTGGTCGAAGAATTCAAGTCGGGCACGATCTGCGAGCTGTTGGCCTACATGCAACGCAACAACTTGCACTTCGACGCCGCCGACGACAACGGCGACGTGGCCTACAACACGCTCTATACCTTGCTCTCGAAGTTCTATCTCGACCTTCGCGCGTTGCAGCAGGCGGTCGCCGATTCGGAGCAATCCTACGTGGGAATGGCCCAGCGAGAACGCCAGATCGCCGACGTGAAGTTGGGCCGCTCGGTCAGTGGCGCCAGGGGTGATCTGTGGGGCAAGACGCTGGACGGCATTCAGGGCGCCATCGAAGCAGACAACCCCTAGCAGGATACCGGCCGGCCGTGAGAATCCGCCTTCTCGTTCGTCCGTCGCCTGCCGAGGCCTTCGAGTGGGAGCATCCGGGGCCGCGCATTCGCATCGGCCGCGGCGACGACTGCCAACTCATCTTTCGCGGCGAACCGGCTGACAGCGTTTCCAAGGGGCACGCCCAGGTCGATCTCTCCCCCTCCGGCGCCCAGTTGACCGACCTCCGCTCGCGCAACGGCACGTTCGTCAACGGCGCGCCGTTGGTGGGCGCCACGCGGCTCGCCGTGGGCGACCATATTTATCTGGGCCGCGCCGGACCCCGGCTGGAAGTGCTCTGGCTCGATCTCGCCGCTATGGCCACGGCCTCCACGGCCTCCACGGCGTTCCGGCGTCGGGCGCCTGATGGCGAAGACTACGCCGGACCCGCTCCGATTCTGGCCTCGGCCGCGCCCGCCGAGCGCACCCTGAAGGTGTTCATCGCCTCGCCGGGCGACGTGAAACTCGAGCGCGAAACCGCCGGTAAGGTTTTGCAGAACCTGGCCAATGCCTACTCCGGCGTTTGTCAGATCGAGTCGGTCATGTGGGAAGACTACCCCATGGCCGCCACCGACACATTTCAGGCCCAAATCCCGCGCCCTTCGCAGTTCGATATCTTCGTCTGCGTCCTGTGGTCGCGACTGGGAACCGTGCTGCATGAATCACATCGCCGCGCCGATGGCTCGCGTTATGAGTCGGGCACCGAATTCGAATATGAAGACGCGCTTGAGGCCTGGCGACGGCGGAAGGTGCCCGACATCTTCGTTTACCGCAAGCGAGCCGAGTCGTTCATTTCGAAGACCGACGTCCGCCGCGCCCGCGAAGAGCTCGACCAGCAGGAAAAGGTCGAAGCGTTCTTCGAAAAGCACTTTCGGGCGGCCGACGGCTCGTTCAAAGGCGCTTACAGCGAGTTCAGCGACGCGGGCGACTTCGAAGATCGCCTCAAGGCGCATCTGAATGCCGTGGTGACTCGTCACATTCAGAAGCTCGGCCTCGCCGACCACGAGGTACAAAATGCGCGGCGCGTGACCTGGCAGGGCGCTCCGTATCGCGGCCTGGAGGTCTTCGATTTCGAGCATAAAGACATCTTCTTCGGGCGGACGCGGGCCATCAGCGCGGTGATCGGCGCCTGGCAGAAGCAGGCGGCCGAAGGACGGCCCTTCCTGCTGGTGGTCGGCGCCAGCGGAAGCGGCAAATCGTCGCTGGTGCGGGCCGGCGTGCTGCCCATGCTCGCTCGGCCGGGCGTGGTGTCGGGCGTGGCCGCTTGGCGCCGCGCCGTGTTTCGCCCCAGCGCTGCCGGCGGCAATTTGTGGTTGGGGCTCGCCCAGGCCTTGCTCGCCACGGAGGCCCTGCCCGAACTCCGTCAGCGCGGCTGCCACGACCCCCGTCTCGCCCAGTTGTTGAGAGAAGTGCCCGTCAAGGCGCTCGAAGAAATTGGCCGGACGTTGGCTGCGGCGAACTCGCCCGCCAACGGTCAACCGGGGCGGCAATCGAACCTGGTTCTGCTGCTGGATCAGTTGGAAGAGGCGTTCACGCTGGCCGACGTGACGGCCGGCGATCGAACGGCTTTTTTCCGGGTCGTCGAGCTGATGACGCGGGCCGGCGTGTGGGTGATCGCCACCGTGCGGAGCGATTTCTATCACCGTTGCCTGGAGGTGCCCGAGCTGGTGCGGCTGAAGGCGACCGACGGACAAATCGACTTGCAGCCTCCCACGGCCGGCGAGATCGCCGCCATGATCCGCGATCCGGCGCTGGCCGCCGGTTTGCACTTCGAGCGCAAGCGGCAGACCGACGAAGGCCTCGACGACACGCTGGCCCACGCCGCCGCCGCCAATCCCGACAGCTTGCCGCTACTGGAGTTCACGTTGGGTGAGTTGTTCAAGCGGCGGAGCGGCAACCTGCTGACCTTGGCTGCTTATCACGACCTGGGCGGCCTGGAGGGCGCTTTGGCCAAGCGTGCCGGCGAAGTTTTCGGGCAGCTTTCGCCTGAGGTTCAAGCCGAGTTGCCCCGGCTGTTCCGGCAGCTTGTCTCGCTTGCCGCAGGCGCCGACGCGCCGCCCACGCGGCGACCGGCGCCGGTGGTAGGTTTGACCGCTACGGCACCGCTGCAAACGCTGTTTGAGATGTTTGTCGAAGCCCGTTTGATTGCCACGCACAACGCGGCCGACGGCACGGCGGTGGCGGAGGTCACTCACGAGGCGCTGCTCACCCGCTGGCAGCCGCTGCGCGACTGGCTGGCCGCCGACAAGGAGTTATTGCAGATTCACGGGCGGGTGGCGGCCGCCGCCCGCGAATGGGAGCAGCACCGCCGCTCGCGCGAGTGGCTGCTCGACGGCGGGCTGCCGCTGGAAGAAGCCAAGCAGTTGTACGGCGCCGGATTCGACTTGAGCGACAGCGAAGCCTGGTTCATCGCCAGTTCCATGCGCCGCGCGCGGCGGGCCAAGCGCGTCAGGCAGGCCGCCGTCTCCACCATGGGCGTGCTCGTGCTCGCTTCGTCGTTCCTTTTGGCGGTGGCCCGGAAACAAAGTCGCGAAGCGGTCCAGGCGCGGAAGGAGTCGGACACCGTGAAGGGCGCTTACGAAGCGGCTGCGCGCCCCGTCGCGGCAGAGGACATTCGGCACCTGCCAATGCTGGCAGATTACGAGAGCCGGGCCAGCATTTTCTTGGAGGCCCAAAGGCAGCTCGACGAGAAAATGCCGGATGATCCCACGGTCAAGCCGGCATTGGCCGAGACCTGCTTAGTGATGGGCATGATCCGTTCATGGATCGGTCCGTATCAGTCGGCGGAAGAGAACTTGAAGGAGGCCGCAAAGCGGTACGCGGAGCTTGCACGGACTCATCGTGGAGAGCTGCGGTACCGGCTGGGAGAATGCCGTGCGTTGCTGGAGATCGGCTGGCTTTATTTCGACGATAACCGCCCTTCGGCCGCACGTAAACAATATCAAGAGGCCCTACAACGCTTGGAGCGAGAGCACGCGCGAGCGAAAGACAACGCTGATATTTGCTACGAGTTGGCGGTCTGTCTGGTGCGGCTGGGAGGTTGTTTGCCCGATGACACTGCCCCCGCGAAGCGCAAGGAACTGGCCGGCCGCGCCGCCGACCTGTTTGAGTCGCTGATCGAAAACCACTACCGCGAGGCCGATTCGCGCGCCGGCCTGTCGGTGGCCAAGTATCGCCTTCTGTGGGCGGGATTCGATGGCAAAGACCAGCAGGCCCTGCTGGCCGGCCTGGCCGAGATCGCCGCACTTGACGAGCGGGCCAGGAAGGTCAGGCCGGAATCTCCTTATCTGAACAGCTTCTCGGTGTTCACCGCTCACGACAAGGCCGACAGCCTGGTGAAGTTGGGAAGGTATCAAGAAGCCCTGACCGAGCGGAACAAGGCGGTGGCGCAAGCGAGTGCCATCGTCAAGCAGTCGCCGAACGTGCCCCGCTACGGCGGCGCGTGGGCGTATGCCCTCAAGGAACGCGGCCGCGACCTATGGCGGCTTGGTTCTGAGCGCGCGAAGGACGCACAAGCCGCGTTCGACGAGGCCGCCCGCGCGATCGATGGCTACGTCGATCGGTTCCCGGACCGCGCCCACGTGGCTGCCCAGTGCATCGACTTTCACAACGCGCTCGCCGATTTTTACGAATTCGGTCCCAAACCACAGGGCGAATTGCAGGCGGGCCAAGACCTGCTGTATGTCCTGAACCAGACCAGCGATCGCGGCCGCCCAATGGCCCGGTCGTTTAAAGACCACCGCGCCGTCCAGATCAATTTCGCCAAAACGCTTGCGTCGCGCGGACGCTGCCATAGCCAAGGCGGCCGATACGAAGACGCGCTGCCCTCGCTGATCGAATGTGAGACGGTCTACCGCGAACGCATCCTGACGCACGGCGAATCGACCGATGACGACTTTGAAGCGTATCTGGCCCAGTTGCAAGCGGCCGCGGCCTGCGCCGGTTCGCTGGGAAAGGGCGACGACGTCGTGCGGCTGGGAGCGTTGGCCCTGCAAGTCCGCAAACGCTGCACCACTCCCGCACGTGTCGACAATCTGTGCAACATCCTCAGCGAGACGGCAAAGGCCCACCGCCGGGCGAAACGTTACGATCAGGCGATCGAGGCATTGCAGCAAGCCGTCGAGATTGGCCGCCCAATGTTGGACAAGAATCCCTGGCACTGGTACCTGGCGACCAATCTGGGTGTCGCCTATCAGGGACTCGCCGACCTCTGGCGTGAGCTCAATGATCATCGCCAGGATGTGCTCGCCAACCGCGAGTACCTGAAGCTCATCGTCGGGCCGCGCTATGGAGCCAAAATCGACGACGACCCTGCTTCCGACCGTCCCGGCGATAAGGCCGAAGCCGACCGGCTGCGCGCGCTCATCGAAAACGCCACTGCCAGCGGCATGAAGCGGTTTACCGTGCCCTGCGATTTTGACGGCATCAAACAGCCCTTCTATTTCTACATCACCAACGTGCCGCCGCCGACGCACCCGCTCGAAGAGCAGGCCCGTTGGCTCAAGGAAGAACGGGGCGGCACCATTCCCAAGGAAGTCATGGATTCGTTTGCAAAGTTGCAAACGATTGCACACGAGAACAATGTTTCGTTCGTCGATTTGTGCGTCTATGCGCTGGGGAGCGCCTCGACAGCGTCGGGCGGCGTCCCGGAGTTCGAGATCGACAACCTCAAGGCGCTAGACAAGGACCCAAGCACTCCAGAAGAGAGCCAACCAAAACTGGCCAGCGCGAAGGCGGCGCTCGACGGCGCGCCCAACGACCGTACCGCCTTGCTTGCGGCCGCCGAGGCGTACGACGAATACGGCCAACGGTGCTTGAGGGCAAACCGGATTCGCGAGAGCGCCACGGCACTAAGCGAATCGGCCCGCGCGCGGGAACAGCTCACCAACCTCGAGTCGACACAGACCGTTCATCGCACTTCTCTGGCCGCCGCCCTGGTTTGGAAGGGCAAAGCTCACGTGCTGCTCAGGGAATATGATGTCGCTTACAACTGCTTCCTGCGCAATCTTGATCTGCTGGAGCAAATCGAAGGCGGCCAGCCCGACGAAGCACAGCGGGCGGCCGTCGCCACGGGCCAGCGGGTGCTCGGGGAGTTGGCACAACGCCGCGGCGACGCTCCCGCGGCCGTCCATTGGTACGCGCGGGGCGTCACCGGCGGCAACCGGCCGGCAGCGGTGCAGATGGTCAAGCTCCTGCAGAGCGATCCGAAATTCGAAACAACGCTGATCGACCTGCTGCCGTCGGACCTGCGGCGCATTTACGACCGCGTCAAACAACGAGACAAGCCCGCCAACGCGGACGAATTTGCCACCAAGTTCGCCGACCAGGTCGAGGTGGCCCAGAGAGAATTCGTTCCGTGAAGATGTCTCCGCTAGGTCACCTTTCACTCTGCGAAAGGCGTCCCAGGGGTGGATCGTTCAACGATTGCGTCGCCCACGGATGTCGCGCATCCGCAGAATCCGGAAGATCGCCGCCGCCAAGAAAACCAGCGTCGCCATCAATGCAAAGATCACCCTCTTGACTCCAAACCGGCGCCCGGTGGGAAAGTAGTCCTCCGCCCAGTCGCGCGTCTCCAGGGCGGGAAGGGCCGTCGCTGCTCCCGCCACCGGCGGCGGAAATGGACTCCGCGCTTTGTTCTCCAACAACAACAGACCCTCGAAGCCCCAGCGCGAAGGCATGGCCAGCGCCGCCATGCGGACTGTAGCCGGCATCTTGTGTACCGGCAGCATCAGTCCGCCGAGAATGACCATCGGTAACAGCACGATGGGAAGCAGGGCGATGGCGACTTCCGTGGTCTTCGCCGTCGCCGACAGCGCCAGCCCGATGGCGACCCCCACCAGCGACAAGAGCAAGACTAGAGCGAACATCGCGGCCAGTGCGCCTTGCAGTTTGCAGCCCCAGGCGACCAGGCCCAGGAGGATCACGCACTGCACGACACAAAGCCCGGCCAGCACGGTAAACTTCGCGGCGAGGTACGATCCGATGGATAAACCGACCATCCGCTCGCGGCGATAGATCGCCGCTTCGCCGACGATGTCGCGGACCGCATTCGAACAGCCGAACCAGAGGGCCGACAAGACCAGCAGAAAAAGCGTGACTGACAACGATTGCGAGGTCGCCAGCGGCGCCGCGTCGGCTTCCTTGCCGGTGACCTGGCCGCCGAACACCAGGGCGATCAGCGCGCCGACGATGGGGGCCTGAGCCAGCAAAGTCAGCGTGTTCCAACGGTCGGCCGCCTTGATGACCAGTCCGCGCAGAGTCAACGTAACCCACTGCGAGAACACGAAGCCCTTGGTGGACCGCCGGGGCGCGCCGAGCTCGCCGGCGCTGGCCTGCTGGCCGGCCCGCGACTCGATGTACTCACGATGATAAGCCGACCCGCGGTAACGTTGCAGACACTGCGCGAAGCCGTGCTTCTTGCAGCCCTCTTTGTAGCCTTCTTCCACCGCTTCCGGAGGCGCGTCGCTGCCGCGCCGGAGGTTCGCAACGCCGTCGGGATTGAAGAACTCGACGGCGTTCGGATAGGCCGGACCGTAATAAACGACGTTGCCGGGGCCGTTCTGCTCCTGGTCGCGGGCCACGAATACCAGGTTGTCCAGCAGCCGGAACACTTCCAGGCTGGGCTGATGGATCGTCAGCAGGATCGTTTTGCCGCTGTCCGCGAGCTTGCGCAACATCCGCATCACGACCAGCGTATCGCCCGACGACAACCCCGACGTCGGCTCGTCGAGGAACAGCAGCGACGGATCGGTGAGAAGTTCCATCGCCAGGTTGGCCCGTTTTCGCTGGCCGCCGCTGATGCCTTTCTTCGTTTCCGGCGAGCCGATCTGCACGTGCTCGGTGCCTTTCAGACCGAGTTCTTCGAGCACCTTCGCGATGCGCGAGTCGATGTCTGGCCCGGAATAGTCGCCAGGCAAGCGGAGCTTGGCCGTATAGTAGAGCGCCTGGTACACCGTCAGCTCGCGGTGAACGATGTCGTCTTGCGGAACATAGCCGATCGTCGCGCTGAATTGGTCGTAGTTCGCATAGAGGTCGTTGCCGTTCACCAGCACGCTGCCGGCGCCGGGCCGCGTGTAGCCGTTGAGCGCGGTCATCAACGTCGTTTTGCCGGCCCCGCTGGGGCCCATCAGGCCCACGAATTCCGTTGGAAAGATAGTCAACGACACGCCCTCCAGCAGATTTCGCCCCGGCACGGCCACGCCGACGTCGCGCGCCTCCAACGTGACGTTGCCGCGATAGTCCCGCTTTTCGAGTTTGCCGTCGTCGGTCAACTGAAACAGGCAGTTGCCGAAGCCGATGCGGTCCCGTGGGCGGACGGGCGTCGGCCCCTTGATCCGCCGGCCGTTCAGAAACGTGCCGTTCTCCGAGCCGAGGTCTTCGATCCAATAGCCCTCGGCCCCGCGCGCCAGGCGAGCGTGCCGGCGCGAGACGAGCGGGTTGTCGAGCACCTGATCGCACGAGGCGTCGCGTCCAAATACGATGCTGGAGGTGATGGCGCTGACGGCCTGCGTCGGTTTTTGCCCCAGCACCAGCGGACCGGACAGCAGCCGGTGCGCCGGCACTCGCAGCGAGCCGAAGTAGACGATGTCGGTCGGCGACAGAGGCGTCTTTGTGACGATCGGGTCCGGGCCGCCGATCCTCGTGCCATTGCTGGAATGGAGGTCTTCCAGCGTGATCTGTCCGCCGTCGATGACCACCTGGGCGTGGTGGGCGGAGACCATGGGATAATCGAGAACCACGTCGTTGTCGTCGGCCCGGCCAATGCGGACGATGCGCCGCTCGGCGGGCGACGGTTGCGGCCAGGGCAAGCGAAGCTCGTGCCCCAGCGTGATCGTGTCGCCGGGCCCGACCTTGACGGGCAAGCCGATCCGAACGCCATTGACGTAGGTGCCGTTGGTCGAGCCGAGGTCTTCAAGCATGAAGCCATCGGGCAAGCGCGTCAACTGGCAGTGCCGCGACGAGACCGCCGGATGATTGACGAGGATGTCGCAGCTTGGGTCTCGCCCAAAGCTCCACCGACTGTATGCGCCCATCTTGCAGGTTCTTTCCCTGAAGCGTCAAACGAAAAGGCCCACCTTCCGGCCGACGGCCGTTGCGGATTGGTTCGAGGCCGCAAGTCTAAGTTATCGTAAAGCCGCGGGGGCGGGTGTTGCAATCCGGCTCCAACGGCTGTCCGTATGCTGAAAGTCGAAACTGGCAATCGCCGCTGCCCCGTTACGCCGGCCGGGTGGCGCTGGTCGGTTGACGTCGCGTTGCCTCATTGGCCGGCCGCTTCGTGTCTAGGAATCTGCGGCGGATTCGCGGAACCTTCGGGCGGTTGACCGCGACAAGAGGCATCCACTCGTGCGTCACCGCTTTGCGGCGCTTCGGCAACCTGCATCGGTTTCATCGACCAATCACCAGCCCAGGCTCGGCTTCAGCCACCACCGGCGGATACCCCCGCGCGGCGCCGAGACGAGAAGTCCGCGGGCGATGTAAAGCATCGCCGAACCCGGTACGCAGGTGCCGTACACCAACCCGAAGCGCTAGCGAGGAACGTGAAAAAGGCGACAAAACCTCGCTTGCGCTTCGGGTTAGTGTGAAATGGGAACGGGTTCGGCGAAGCTTTACCGGGCGATGCCTGTAACCTATTGCGGTGACACGGTTTACGGCGATGCCGGCGCGCGGGTACACTCCCACGCAGACACGGCGCGCAAAACAAAAGCGACACGCGCATGTCGCTTTTGTGTTGCGCGCGCGGCCCGTCTTGGTCCTCGGCCTTTGAGACGGCCCAAAACAAAAGCGCCGCGCGCGCGGCGCTTTTGTCGCGCACACACGGCCGGTTGCGCGCGAGCGTCTCGACGCTCCAACCGCGTCATTCGTTGCTTGGCGGCGCGGGGCCGACGCGACAGGCGCGTCGCGTGCGCGCGCAGACGCTGTTGGCAACACCCTACCTCGCGATGGGCACGTGGCGCTTGGCGGTCAGGTGCTGCGCTTGTCGTTCGGGCATATAGCCCAGGCTGCCGTTGATGCCAACGTCTTGGTTCAAATACCGCCGAAGGTTCACGCCGGGAGCGGGCGAGACGTAGGCCGACACGCGGCCTGCGGCGTCGACCAGCGCGAACTCCGGCAACCGCGGATCTATTGGTGATCCACCTGCTCCGCCGCTTCGAGATAGTCGAACGTCACCGGGTAGTTGCGGAAGCGGACCGAATAATACCGCTCGAACCAGGCGGCAATGTCGGCTTCGATGCCGGCATCGTATTCGGGCGCCACGTGCAACGTCTTGCCGTGGACCGGCTGGCGGATTTCCCCCTGCTCGACGATGATCTGCCCGGCCTTGATGACATAGCGCGGCAACTCGAACATCGTTTCTTGGTTGTCGTCGGGCGTGTAGAGAGTCACGTCGGCGTCGGCGCCCGGACCAAGATGGCCTTTGGTCTTCAGACCCAGAATTCGGGCGGGGGCGGCGCGGGTGATCGTGCAGATCTCGCTCAACGAATACTCGCGGTCAAGATCGGCAAGCCGGCTCCGCTCGCGCACGGCCGGGTGGACCGTCTTCAGCACGTCTTGCCGATAGCTGCGGTCCATCAGCAGCCGTACGATCTGCGGATAGGCCAGAAACGAGCTGCCGTTGGGGTGATCCGTGCTCATCGCCAGCTTCCAGGGGTCTTTCACCATCAGATACCATTCCAGGCCGATGGCCCATTGCAGGGCGTGGACCAGGCTCTTGTTGCGATATTCGATCGGTGCGATGCCGCAGCCAGACTCCAACTCGGTGTCGGCGCTGAACCACTTGGTTTTGTAAATGTTGCTGAGGTAATAGCCCAGCGGGCCGTCGCCGGTCATGCTCGTGGTGGGGCCGAAGAGCACCTGCCCGACATCGACCGTGATGTTGGCGTGCTCGTTCACGTAGTCCACCAGCGGCTGCACCTTGGAGTTGAACGTGTTTTCGTCTTCGTCGCCGCCGCCGTAGCTGTGAAATTGAATGTGCGTCAGATGGCCGCGGCGGCCCTCCAGGGCGCGCATGGTTTCCAGCGTCGTTCGCCAGTTGCCCGGCAGGCCCAACTGGTTGGAGTGAATGTGTACGGAGTGAGGCAGACGCAGCTCGTCGGCGGCCTGGGCCAGGCCGGCGATGATCTCGCGCGGCGTCACGTCGAAGGCGGCCACGTTGTCGTCGAGACTTCGGACGTCGCCGGCCGGCCTGGTCTTCCAGACTTCGACGCCGCCGGGGTTCACCAGCTTGGGCGCAAAGCCTTTGGCCGACGACAACAGCCAGGCGACGAACGCCCGCAACTTTTCCGGCTGCTTTTGAGCGAGACACCGCATCACGTAGTGATTGTTGCCCATCAGCACATAAAAGCCCTTGTCGATGCAGGGCGTGTCGGCGAATTCTTCGTGGGCATGTCGGGCGGCCAGCGGCGGAATGGCGGCATCGAAGGCGGTCGTGTAGCCCAGCCCGGCGTATTTGTAACCGGTGGCGAAGGTGCTGGGCACGCTGCCCATCGTGCCGCTGTGCGTGCGGTCGGTGCGGTGGACCTGCGGACCGCGGCGCTTTTCTTCCGGCCGCATCTTGCGCGCCAGGTTGACCTTGGGCCCGGCGATATGACAGTGCATGTCGATGCCGCCCGGCATGACCACCAGCCCGGTGGCATCCAGCGTCCGGTCGGGCGTGTGGGCGGGGTCGTCGGGCGGCTCCACGATCTTGCCGTCGGCGATCCACAAATCGCGGACTTCCCCGCCGACGCCGTTGATCGGATCGTAGACGGTGCCGTCGGAGATCTTGAGTTGGTAGGGCATGATTTGGGGAGAGACGGAGGGAGGGAATGATGCAAGGATAGTTCGCGCCGCGACGACGTTCCCGGAGCGCCAAAAGCAAAGCGGATCGTTCGCCGGATGTCAAGGACGGCAACTCAGACTGCCTACCGCACTCGGCACTTTTTCCGTAAGCTGGGCGACGTTGCCACGATCCCCCTCAACAACCAAAGGTCCTGATGTCCGAAGCTCCTCGCAAAGGCTCGTTGCTGGTTATCTTTCTGACGGTCTTCATCGACTTGCTGGGGTTTGGCATCGTGCTGCCGTTGCTGCCGATCTACGGCGAGGATTTTGCGCTGCAGTACGATTTGACCGATCAGCAGGTCGGTTGGCTCATCGGACTTTTGATGTCGAGCTTCTCGGCGATGCAGTTTTTGTTCCTGCCGGTGTGGGGACGGCTGTCCGATCGCTTCGGCCGACGCCCGATCATTCTCATCGGCCTGACCGCCTCGACCGTGTTTTACGGCATGTTCGGGCTGGCGGCGCTTTATCACAGTCTGCTGGGCCTGTTTCTCACGCGCATCGGCGCCGGCATCGCCGGAGCCACCATCTCGACGGCCCAGGCTTACATCGCCGACACCACGACCAAAGAGAAGCGGGCGAAAGGCATGGCACTCATCGGGGCCGCGTTTGCGCTGGGCTTCACGCTCGGCCCGATGATCGGGGCCGGGTCGCTGTTCCTCGGCCGGCAGGTGGCCGAAAGCCCTTGGCCTGGGTTTGTGGCGTCGCTGATGTCGGCCTTTGCACTCCTGCTGGCGTTCGTCAAGTTGCCCGAATCGATGCAGCCGGAGAGCGGCGTGACGGCCCAGCGGAAGCTGTTCGACCGCTCCGCGTTGCGGGCCGCGCTGGCCATCCCCTCCGTGGGCCTGCTGCTGTTGACTTCGGCGCTGGCCGTCTTTTCGTTCGCCAACTTCGAATCGACGTTGTCGGTGCAGATCGACCACCTGGCGATGAACTCGACGAAGGCCGACGCGCCGCTGTTGGGCTGGCTGTCGGACAAGATCAAAGATTCGGGATACGAGCGGCAGGAAGACGTGGCGATCATCGTCGTCTGCGCGGCCTTTGCGTACCTCGGCCTCATTCTCACGTTGGCCCAGGGCTTTTTGGTGCGGCGGCTGGCCGACCGGCTGAGCGAAGGCGCGATGGCCGTGCTCGGCGGACTGTCGGCACTGGCCGGTTTCGCGCTGCTGGCCGTGGCGACGTTGCGTGGCAGCTTTGAGTTGTTGGTGGGGGCCATGGCCGTGGAGGTGGTCGGCTTTGCGCTGGTGAACCCCTCGCTTCAATCACTGATCTCGCGGCGCAGCGACCCGAACCAGCAGGGCGGCATTTTGGGACTGGCCCAGAGTGCCACCTCGCTGGCCCGCATTCTCGGGCCGGTCTTTGGCCTGCGGCTGTTCAAGCAGTCGCCCGAATATCCTTATTACGGCGCCGCTGGGCTGATGGTGCTGGCCTTACTGTTGATCGTGGTCTCCGTGCGATCGGGACGCGATTTTGGGCACCAGGAGTAGGGTGGGACCAGCGAGCTTGCGAGCGCCGGCCCGCCAGTTCAGGGTTCAGGGTTCAGGGTTCAGGGTTCAGGCGTCAGCCTGTTTGTCCTGACGCCTGAAACCTGACGCCTCGAATCTACGTCTCCGACGTATCCGACCGCACCTGCACCTGCAGCGCGCCCAGCATCCGCGTGATCGCTTCTTCTTTGCGCTCGATGAAGGGCACATTGTCGAGAATGATCGCGCGGCGCTCCTCGCTCGGCTGCAAAATCAGCCGGCCCGATCGCAACAGCAGATACTCGAAAACGTCGTTGATCTCTTTGTCGATGCGCAAGTGCGGCGACGGAAAGCGTTCGAGGTTGCTCAAGATGCCGTGGTGGTGCAACAACTCGTTGGGCCGCACCTCCCAATAGTCGAAGTGGACCATCACGTAGGCCACCAAAAAGATCAACGCCAGGATGCCGGCAATCGACCAGTAGAACGTGGCATTGGCCTCCGGCTTGAACTTCTTGAAGGTCCCCGTGACCGTCGGCAGCATCTCCGGACGATATTCGAACAACAGCACCAGCCCCATCACCACCGCGGCCGCAAAAAAGAACAGCGTCAGCGACGTGGTGCGAGGAAAGTCGAAGGCCAGCACCACCAGATTGACCGCCAGGATGCCGAGAAACACCGTCGACATCATCACCGAGGTGGTGTTGCTGCCGTCGAGTGCCCGCGACGTGAAGCTCAGATAAGTCCCGGCCACCATCGCCATCAACCACGCCGGATACAAGAAGATGACCTTGGGATAGGAAATCAGCACGATTCGCTCCGGAACTCTGGAGAGCGTGGCCTTGGCCAGGGAGGGACTGCTGATCGGGGCGTCGTCGGTCGTGTCGCTCATGACGGCGCTCCATTGCCGTGCGGTGCGCCCTGCGTGAGAAACGTCCCCTGGCGGAAGGCCGATGCCATGGCCATCGGCACCTCGGCCTCGGCCAGCACCACGCGGGCCCGGTTCTCGGCCGTGCGGGCCTTCATCTCCTGCTCGCGGGCAATCGCCACCGCCCGCCGCCCTTCGGCCCGCGCGCGGGCCACCCGCGTATCGGCCTCGGCCTGATCCACCTGCAGCCGCGCGCCGATGTTCTCGCCCACCTCGATGTCGGCAATGTCGATGGAGACGATCTCGAACGCCGTCTGGGCATCGAGGCCGCGGGCCAGTACCGCCTTGGAGATCATGTCGGGCTTTTCCATGACGATGAAATGGTCGTCGGCCGAGCCGATCGCCGTGATGATCCCTTCGCCCACGCGCGCGATGACCGTCTCTTCGGTCGCCCCGCCGATGAGCTGCCTGATGTTCGTGCGGACGGTGACACGGGCACGCACGCGCAGCTCCACGCCGTTCTTGGCGATGGCGCTGAGGGTGGCTTTTTTCGACCTCTGGGGGTCGGGGCAGTCGATCACCTTGGGGCTGACGCTGGTCTGCACGGCTTCCAGCACGTCGCGTCCGGCAAGGTCGATGGCCGCCGCCCGGTCGAAGTCGAGGTCGATATCGGCGCGGTGGGCGGCGATGATCGCCCGGATGACGCCCGGCACGTTGCCGCCGGCCAGATAGTGGGCCTCCAGGCGGCGCGTGGTGATGCCGGTCGTGGGGTCGCTGCCGATGCCCGCCTGCATGGCCATGATCTTCGACTGCACAATCACGCGGGCATTGACCTGCCGCAGGCTCATGCCGACCAGGCTCAGCATGCTGACCCGCGCATTCGACATATAGGCCTGGAACCAGATGTTGCCGTAGAGCATCAGCATGACGCCGAAGGCGATGATGATGCCGATCAGGACGACGATGGCCAGGCCCCAGATGAGACGCGTCTCCAATGCCTGAAGATCGGCCTGAGCGAACAGAATAGCCAGGTTCTGGAACATAATAGCTCTTCGTTGAAAACCGTGAATTATTCGATCCAGCCGCCGCCTAAAACGCGGTCGCCGGCGTAACACACCACCGCCTGACCCGGCGCGACGCCGGCACGCGGCTCGCGCAATTGCACGTGCATCCGCCCATCGCCAAGCAACGAAACCGTTGCGGGCGTGGTGGTGCTACGATAACGGATCTTCACGTCACACTCCAGTGGCTGCCGCGGCGGATCGACCAGCCAGTTGGCTTGCATCGCGGTCAGTTCCGAGCGGAGCAGTTCCTCTTGCCGGCCGATCACCACGCGGCGAGTGTCCGCCTCCAGCCTCACGACATACCGCGGTTCGCCGAATGCCAGGCCCAGTCCTTTTCGCTGGCCGATGGTGAACTGCTCGATCCCTTCGTGCCGGCCGACCACTTCGCCGCCGGTGGTCACGATCTCGCCCGACAAGTCGCCCCGGCCCTGGCGTGTACGCACAAAACGGGCGTAGTCGCCGTCGGGAACGAAGCAAATCTCCTGGCTGTCTTTTTTCTCGGCCACGCGCAGGCCAAGCTGGCGGGCGATGTCGCGGATTTGCTCTTTGCGATAGCCGCCCACGGGAAACATCACGCGCGGCAAGACGCCGCGGTCGATGCCGAACAGCACGTAAGACTGGTCTTTCGATTCGTCGATGCCGCGACGCAGCGCGGGCGGCTCTCCGGCACGGCCGCTCGGCTCGAGCCGGGCGTAATGTCCGGTGGCAATCCACTCGGCGCCGACGCTCTCGGCATAGTCGCGGAGCTTGCCGAACTTGAGCCAGTTGTTGCACATCACGCAAGGGTTGGGCGTGCGGCCGGCCGTATACTCATGCGTGAAGTAGTCCATGATCCGCCCGAATTCCGCGGCGAAATCGACGGCGTAAAACGGAATATCGAGGCGGTCGGCCACACGGCGCGCGTCGGCCGCGTCGCTGGCGCTGCAACATCCTTGCTTATGGCCGGGAGAGACAATCTGTAGGGAACGGACTCCGTGCCGTTCCGCCGATAGGGAAGGCACTCCGCCGTGATCGGCATCGCCGGTGGCACACGAAGCCGGAGAGCTTGCTCCATGACGCATGAACAAGCCGATGACTTCGTGGCCCGCCGCGCGCAGCAGATGCGCCGAGACACTGCTGTCGACGCCGCCGGACATTGCTAAGACGACTCTGGCCACGACTTTAGTGTAGTGCGGCGCGACCCGGCCCACCATCCACTCGCCGGCTTTTTCCGTAGGGTGGGCCGGCGCTCGCAAGCTCGCTGGACCCACCCTACGCTCAACCGTCACTCCCGTCACCCTGGTGCGGAACTCGGCGGCGCAGCTCTTCGATCACTTCGTGCGGCACGAAATGGGCCAGTTCTTCGTCGCGGGCCAGGGGGGCGATCTGTTTGATCAACGTGCTGGAGACGTGTGCGAACTCCTTGTCGGCCATCAGCACCACGGTTTCGATGCCTGGATCGAGCTGGCGGTTGGCCAGCATCATCGTCAGCTCGGCTTCCAGATCGGTGAGCGGCCGCACCCCGCGGATCATGACGCGGGCGCCGCAGCGGCGGACAAAATTGACCGCCAGACCGGAAAACTTGCACACTTCGACGTTGTCGAAGCGGTGCGTGACGCGCTTCACCAGGGCCATCCGCTCATCGGGCGTGAACATCGGGTCTTTGCCGGCGTTGACGCCGATGCCCACGATCAGCTTATCGACCAGCGAACTGGCCCGTTCGATAATGTTGATGTGCCCCAGCGTGATGGGGTCGAACGAGCCGGTGTAGACGGCGGTGCGCGAATTGCGTTTTGGTTCCATCGTTATGCCTCGATGTGCGATACGGCCTGCCAATCACCATTCATGCGATTTGCGAAACCGTCGCCTCATCGTGGCAGTTTACCATGATTGCCGCGCACAAAAAACCTCGCCCAGAGCCGCTGGGTAAACAAGGATCTCCGAGGTAACTTATAAAAGGAGGCCCTATGAAGTACAAGGTTGCTTTGCACCACTCCGATGAAGGGATTAGCGTGTCCGTGCCCGCGCTGCCTGGCTGCTGGTCTGAGGGCGACACCGAAGAAGAAGCGATCGACAATATCTGTGACGCCATTCGCGAATACCTCGCGGCACTCGAGGATCGCGTCAGTGACGCCGACTTACGCGAAATCGAAGTGGCCCTATAACCGTGCCACGCATTCCTGGCATCAACCACCTGGACGCGTCACAATCCAATAAAGCCGTTTACGATGGGCGGCATTGTTCAAGACGCTGGCTTAACCGTCGACGAATTTCGCAAGTTGCTCTAATGCTTAGATGCAACGCTCGCGCCGTTTCTACTTCGACTCCTCCCCCTCACCGTCGTTGATGCGGTTGGCGGGCATCTCGACCTTCGCCCAGAAGGGATGTTTCCGGTCGGCACGCGTGCGGGCGTCTTCCAGCATCACCCGCAGGCTCGGTTCGACGCCGGGACCCGTCAGCCGCGCTCGCCCGCCGTTGACCATGATCGAAAGCTTGTGCCGGAAGTCGATCAGCTCCGGGCTGAGCCACACGGTCGTCTTGTGGGCGCCGGTCTTGACCACCAGGCCGTTGTTGGCGTTGGCCTCGGCCGTGGTCTGCGCGGGGCGGGCGCCCTTTTTTGGCCATTCTTCGGGATCGACCATCGTCTTGTCGGCAAAATCAGTCAGCTCCAGCCACCAGAAATAATTGTCCCAGGGACGCATGCTCTTGGTGACAAACGATTTCGGGAAAAAGTCGCGCTGGCAGCGGTTCATCCACTCGAACAGCCGCTGAATCTCGTCCGAAAAATGCTCGTGGCCGCGGCCCTGAAACTCGACCACCGTCGCGTTGTAGCCGCGGTTCAGATAGCGGTCGATGTCGGTGGCGTTGGCCTTGCGCTTGTCGCCGTCGAGCTCGCCCGACACCAGGTAAAAGGGCACGAGCTTCATGTTGTCCCAGAGCAAGCTGATGTATTTGTCGGCGCGGGCCACGACGGGCATGACGCCGGCCCACAGGTCGGGGTGCGATAAGGCGAGGTCCCAGGCCGCGTCGCCCCCCATCGAGTGCCCGCTGATGAACACGTGGTCGGTGTCGATGGAAAACCGCCGGCAGGCGTCGCGCAGCGAGTTGAGCACGGCGCCATGCTCGGCGGCCGAAAAGCCGTACTCCACCTGCCCGGTGTTCGACCAGGCCGGGGCCACCACAATGTACCCAAATCGCGTGGCCTGACCCAACCGCTGACCGTTCGGCCCCACGGCCCCGGCCCACCAATCAATCTGCTGCCGCGGCGTGCTGCCGGCGCCGTTCAGCGTCACCACCGTGGGATAAATGCGGTGCGGATCGTATTCCGGCGGCAACTGCACGTAATAGGTCACGGGCCCTTCGCCCGGCAGGCCGTTGACCGAGAGTTCGTAGAATCCCGGCGGGCCTTCCTCGGGCGTCTTGGTCTCGACCGGCGGCAGCATATAGCGCAACAGCTTTGCGACCAGTTCGGGCGTGGCCCCTTCTTGGGCCGTCAAGTCGGCGAGAATCTGGTCCCGCTTGACCTTCGTCGGCTCGGCCAGATATTGCCTCACCAGATTGCGAACGTCGAACAACGACAGTGCCACGGGCAGCTTTCGCAAAGCGTCGTCCGTGCCGACCAGCCAGCCGCTGAGAGCCAGCGAGAGCTTTTCCTGGTCGCTCAAGGCCGGGTCGGCCAAGAACTGGCGGAAGGCCGCCATCCGGCCCAGCGTGTGGATGTTCAGCTCTTTCTTGATTTCGCCGACGATCGGTTGGGCCTTGCCTTGCTCGGGGGCGGCGACTTTTCCCAGCGTCTGATCGACCTGTTGCAAAAGTTCGGTATAGCGGCCGAACTCGGTGTGGTATTCGTCGAGCGACTGCCGGACGGCCTGCAGCGTCTCGCCGGCGATGCCTTCGTTGGGAAAATTCTCCAGCAGGTTGATGGCCAGCTTGTGCTGCCCGGCGTTCGTGCGCACGTCGATTTCCGAGAGCGCCTTTCGCGCGAAAGCCTGCCGCAAGTCGCGCAGGGCGCCTTCGAAGCGCTGTTTCGAGCCGGGAAACGCCTGGATGACCAGATTCAGTTCCGCCTGCGCGTCCTGATAGCGCTCGCCTTGCAGAAAGAGCTGCACGAGCCGCAGCCGATCTTCGATTTTGTCCGGATCGATTTGCCGGGCGATGATCTGCCGCAAAACGTCGGGCGGAATCGAGCTGGTGGCCATCCGCATGTCCCAGATGAAGTTCTTGCCTTCCATCTTGTGGATCGCTTCCACCTTGGTCCACAAGGGAGTGATCTTGGTGATGCCCTGGATGACGTTGATCTTTCCCTGGTTGGTGTTCATGGCGTAGATGCGGCGGCCGAACTCGTCGAACGGGTCGATTCTCAGCGGCGGGCCAAGCTGCGTCACCCGCCCGCCCGAATCGGCGACGTGTTGGCGAATGTTGAACGACACCATGGGCGTCACTTCGGCCTCGAGGGTGCTCTGCACCAGCTTTTTCGGCAGAAAGATGCGGCGCAAGTAGTCGTCGCAGAGCAAGATGAGCTGCACTTTGGGTGCGCCGTTCAGCGGGACGTTGAGGGCATCCTCGCCGAAGCTGCCGACGACGACAAAACGGCCCTCATAGGTCCGGCCGTCTTTCATCACCACTTTGGACGCCCAAAGCGGCCGATCGGCCAGGCCCACCAGCACGAGCCAAGCGACGGACAAGCACCACCCGCCGTGCCACACACTCTGCTTCGACATGAAAAGCCTCACACTCTTGGCGCGCGTTAGGACGCCGGAGGGAGCGAATGCCGGCGTTCGGACAATATGAGTTCCATTGTCGCGCGCCGCCGGCATAAGTCAAACTGATTTGGACCGGCACACGCGCGGCCGCGATTCAGGGAGGGGTGGGCGCCGTTCCCACCCCACCGGAAGAGGGGACCGCGCCAAAGTGCTTGCACTTGCGGAAAACAAAGGGGCGTCCGTGGCTCTCTTGCCTCGTAAGTGCTTGCCCACAACGAGACTTGCGTCGTCCCGCGCCCGCGGCCAAAAAACGCGGACGCAACCACCAATTTGGGGCCACACCGCAAGTGCCACCACTTTTCGTTCGAATTGCCAAAGACCAATCACAACTGACCACTAACCGCTGCCCACTGACCACTAACCACGAACCACTCTCTCTTTTCCCCGCTATCAGGTAATACGCCGGGCGCGTGCCGCATATTCCACCGACGAAAAAATTTCGCCGGCTGTTCGCGGCGTCGACTGCCGGCCACGGACGAGGAGTTCTCATTCGGCCTTCTTCGTCGTTTCCCCTGATTCTACTCGCCAACTGGCTTGGCCTGTTTCGCGAGTCCCGGCGCGCCGGGATAGGCATCACGCTCCGCCGTGATGGAACCTCCCGCGCACGGATCCTGGCATAAGAACTACCGGGCAAGGTCGCTCATCCATCATCTTGCGCTGTAATTGGCTTGCACTGCCGCGTTGAAACTCATCCCTCATCGCTCGTCAGCGAGTCAGTTGTTGATAATTTGAGCACCAAAAAAGCATTATGCGTACACATTAAGCAGCCAGCCCGAAAGCAGTACCGTTGGGTGGTTCACTGTCAAAAACCTCGGGTTTTATCGGTGTGGGCAAATTTGCCCACACCGTGCGCGTCCGGGCGGCATTCGGCGGTCGCGCTAGGCCGCTGCTCATTCTTAGGCACGGCTGACACTCGCCATCCTTTGTTCTATCTCGCGACTGGCTTGGGTTGGATCGGTTGCAGGCGTCCGCCTGCGTGGCTCCCTGTGTTCTACCGCGCCGTTGGCTTGGGACCGGATCTTTTTCGACTTCTCACCGCAGCTCGCCGAACGCCGGCGGGCTGCTTCGCCGCACGGGCAAAAGTATTGCTCAAAGAACAGGCAGCCAGGTGACCACTATGCACACCATTTGAGCAGCCGCCAAAAAACCCATCTGTCAGGTTAACCGATTGGCAAAAACGCCGTGTTTCATCGGCGTCCGCAAATTTGCGCAAGCCGATCGGCACCGGCGGCCGCGCGTCGCGCCTGCTCAATTCTTAGGCACGGCTGACACTCTGCCAACCACCAACCACCAACCACCAATCACTAACCACCAACCATGAAACCATTTTCTCTTTCCCGCTAACAGCAATACGGGCGGCAGCGCCGATAAATTTCAAGAAAACTGGGCCACGGTCGTCAGGCATCGGGCCGCGCTGGACGTTCCGGTGTGCCGCCTAAAAGTTAGACGCCGGTTGTGGGTCAAAAGTTCCGCGGAGCGTCATCAACTTTTCACTTGGGGGGCGGAAAGGTGCTATTGACAGGCTGAGGTTGCCTCCGCTATTTCTCGTTCCCCATTCTGGGTGCCGTCCCGGCCGCTCGTTCACGTCCATCCGGGTAGCACCACGGTTCGAGTCGGCGCGGCGGGCAAGGGCCGCGCACCAGTCCGGCCAGTTCCACGATTCCCCTCCGCCCTTAGGGCAGCAGGCGATGGCGCACGTCCGTAAGCAGCGAATCGGTCGCGAGGCGATGGAAACCGGACTGCGCGCCGTCATGACTTTAACCGCGATCGTCGCCGCGCTTGCCGGCCTCGCTCGGGCGGACGAGGCCGGCGACAAAGAACGCCTCGCCAAACCGCGGCAGCAAGCGCTCCCAAGCACCGCCGCCGGGTTGCCGACTGCGGGCTCCCCGCGGGGCGATACCGCCGTGCAACAGAGCACTCGGCCGGCCGCCCCTGCATCTCAGCCGGCACGCGCAGCGGACGGCATGGTCGCGCTCAACTTCCCCACCGAAATCGAGGTCCGCGGGCTGGTCGATTACGTCAGCCAGCGGGTCGGCGTGAAAATCCTCTACGACGAACAGATCGCCAACAAGAAGATCAACATCCGCGGGCCCGGCGAAGTCCCGGTCAGCTCCTTGCTGGGCCTGCTGGAAAGCGCCCTGAAGATGAAAGGCATGGCGCTGGAGGATGCCGATGTGCCCGGCTGGAAACGCATCGTGACGACGGCGAAACTGCCGCTGATCGCCCACAACGAGCAGGATGCCGAAGCGGCCATCGCGAAATACGGCGCGGGCACGGCCGTCACTCAGGCCTTTCTCCTGAAGCACGCCGATCCGCAACAGGTCGATACCGTCATCAAGCCGTTTTTGACCCAGCCCGGCGCCAACAGCGTGGCGATCAAGGACCCCAGCGTGCTCATCGTGACCGATTACGCCGCCAACATCCTGAAAGTCACCAAGCTTGTGAATTTACTGGACCAGCCCAAGCCGGACGTCGTTTTGGAATTCTTGCCGGTCAAAAATATGGAGGCCGCCGCGCTCGGCCAGCAGTTGTCGGGCCTGTTCACGGCACGCGCGAAAGCCGCGGGAACGAATAGAGGCGGGGCATCGGGCGTGGAAATCACGAGTGATGCGCGCACGAATCAATTGCTGCTTGTCGGCACGCGGCCGCAGGTGGATGAGGTGATCGCGCTGGCAAGGGCGCTCGACGTGCCTTTGGGCGTATCGACCCAGGTCTACGCATTGCGCTATGCCTCGGCCGAACGCGTCGAGCGGCTGGCCAAGGAATTGATCGATCCGATCGACGCCAAACGGCTATTCCGGTCGGCGGTCGACAACGACGGCAATCTGCTCATCATCACGGGCACGCCGCGAATTCACGAGCAAGTCGCCGCCATCCACCGCAAGCTCGACGTGCCGGGCCGGAAAGCCGGTGGCGGACTGGTGAAGTTCTACAAGCTGAAGAACGTCAAAGCCACCGAACCTCCTACGGACTCAGCAAGGTCGATCCGGTCAGCGGCGCTCTTTCGGTGATTCCCGGCACTGGATTCAACGGCGCGGTGATCGATCCAAACTCCGCGGAGGCCGTCCTCAAAT
This sequence comes from Pirellulales bacterium, assembly GCA_035533075.1. Taxonomy (NCBI): domain Bacteria; kingdom Pseudomonadati; phylum Planctomycetota; class Planctomycetia; order Pirellulales; species Pirellulales bacterium. The sequence goes on from DATLUO010000257.1 coordinate 55,162, forward strand.
CGCTCTCCAGCCATAGCCGGGCGAAAGTCCTCTCGGCGCCGCGCATCCTGGTCAACGACAACGCGACCGGCGTGCTCTCCAGCGTCTCGGAGGTTCCCTACACCAGCGTCAACGCCTCACAAACGGTCGCCACCACCAGCTTCGCAGGCTTCGCCAAAGCGGGCACGACCATCGACGTGACGCCGCACATCGGCGAAGGAGACCACGTGCAATTGGAATATACGGTGACGCTCAACAGTTTCACCGGTTCCGGGGCGAGCGGCGTTCCCCCTCCGCGGCAAACCGATCAGGTCGAGAGCAAAGTCGTGGTGCCGGACGGGCACACGATCATCGTCGGTGGTCTGAACCGGCGCAACCCGTCGAAGAGTACGAGCGGACTGGCCTACCTCTCCGACGTGCCGATCATCGGCGCCTTGTTCAGCAATCGCAGCAAGAGCCAGCAGAGCACGTCGATGTTCGTCTTTCTGCGGCCGATCATTTTGCGAGACGACAAGTTCCAAGACTTGAAGTATCTGTCGGAGGCGGACCTGGGGCACGCGCAAATCCACGGCGATTATCCCCATAGCGAGCCGATGCTGATGCATTAGCGCGGTCAGTGGTGAGTGGTGAGTGGTGAGTGGTGAGTGGTGAGTGGTGAGTGGTCAGTGGTTGGGGGTTGGGGGTTGGGGTTGGGGGTTGGGGTTGGGGGTTGGGGGTTGGGGGTTGCCGTAGCACCGAAGGTGCGCGATTCGAAAGCCCAGGGTGGAACCCTGGGTTTCGGGAAACACAAATCGTCGTAGCCCTGAAAGGGCGTCATTCCTGAAGCGGTGGCAAACAATCAATGTCAGCCATAACGGACCTGACCATCCGCGACACCCCAGCCAACGACTGGCTCGCCGCCCTGCGCGAGCTGGCGCCCGACGTGGCGGCGGCGCCATCGCCCGATGCCGCCATCGCGCCCTTGGCCTGGGCGGCCGCGCTCGGCATCGACGCCACTTGCCAATGCCGGGCCGCCTCGCGGGCTTTCGACATCCCGTTTCTGGAGGACTTGTCGGCTCACCCGCCCTCCGCCCTCTTTGTGGAACGAATCCCCATCGACTTCGCCAGACAACACGAATTGATCGGCGTGGCGTTGCCCGACGACCGGCTCGGCCTGGCCCTTGGCTCGCTCGCATCGTGGCGGCAGGCCGACGTCGTCTCTCGCTACCTGGACCGCACGATCGAACCGATGTTTGCCCCGGCGGACCACATTCGCGCCGCGATCAATAGCGGCTATCAGCAGCGCGAAGGTCAGGCCCAGGCCCTGATCGACGCCTTGGACCAGGACGACGTTCTCGCCGAGGTGGCCCAACTCGAAGGCCGCGAAGACCTGCTCGACGTGTCGGGCCGAGCGCCGGTGATCAAGCTCGTCAACCTGATGCTCTTCGAGGCGGTCAAGGGCCGGGCGTCGGACGTTCACGTTCAGCCTTACGAAAACCGGCTCGTCGTGCGGATGCGGATCGACGGCGTGTTGTGCGACGCCTTCGACGTGGCCAAGGGGCTGCAAGAGGAAGTCATCAGCCGCATCAAGGTGCTGGGCAAGATGAACATCGCCGAAAAGCGGTTGCCGCAAGACGGCCGATCGACCGTGCAAGTAGGCGACCGCATGATCGACTTGCGGATCGCCTCGCTCCCCACGAGTTTCGGCGAGCGGGTCGTCATTCGGCTGCTCGACAAGACGTCGCGGTTACAGACGCTTGAGACGCTGGGCATGGGAGCAAATGCCTTCGCGCGCTTTCGCGAATTGATCGGCTTGGAGCACGGGCTGATTCTGGTGACCGGCCCGACCGGCAGCGGCAAGAGCACGACCCTTTACGCGGCGCTACAGGAAATCGACGCCAAAGAGCATAACGTCGTCACGCTGGAAGACCCGATCGAGTACCAGCTCGACGGCGTGAGCCAAACGCAGATCAGCGACAAAAAAGGGATGACGTTCGCCGCCGGGTTGCGCAGCGTGCTGCGGCAAGACCCCGACATCATCATGGTCGGCGAAATCCGCGACGAGGAGACGGCGGTCATGGCGATCCAATCGGCCCTGACCGGGCACCTCGTGTTCTCCACGCTGCACACGAACGACGCGGCCAGCGCCGTCACGCGCCTGCTGGATCTGGGCATTGAATCGTACCTGGTGGCCAGCTCGCTAATCGCGGTATTGGCGCAGCGGTTGGTGAGGCGGATTTGCCCGAACTGCGCGGCGGGGTTTGTGCCGTCCGACGATGAGCTGAAGCGGCTGGGTCTGACGCGCGGGGCGCTCCGCGACGGCACTCTCCAGCGCGGCGCGGGCTGCGCGGAATGCCGGCAAACGGGTTTTCGCGGCCGGGTCGGCATTTTCGAACTTCTGGTGACGGACGACGCGGTGCGCGCGCAAATCCAGAGTCAGGCCAATGCCTCACAGATCCGCGACGCGGCGGTCGCGCGCGGAATGCGGCTCTTGCGCGATGATGGCGTGGAGAAGATCATTGCGGGCCTGACCAGTATTGACGAAGTGGTCCGCATCACGATGCGCACGAATTTGTAGGGTGGGACCAGCGAGCTTGCGAGCGCCGGCCCACCATTGGCGAGGGAGGGCTTGGGGTTTGGGATTTGGGGTTTCCCGGCGTGCCGGGATTCGGGGTTCAGGGTTCAGGAAAGGAACACGTTACGCTAATGGACGCAACCCAAAGGCCGAAGGCCGTAGCACCGAAGGTGCGTGATTCGAAAGCCCAGGGTGCAGCGCAGCGGAACCCTGGGTTTTCGGCCGGCCGAACAAGCGTAGCGCTGAAAGGGCGTCACTCCCCGTCCGCGCCACACCACATCGAGACCTCGCCCTTTGGGAGAGGCCGGGTGAGGGCAAAACATCGTGCGCGTCGCGGGTCGCACGGGGAATCGCGCCCCGTTGGGGCTAGCCATTTTATTGGTTTCGATAACCCAGGGTTCCGCTGCGCTGCACCCTGGGCTATCGAATTCGACCCCTTCGGGGTCGGGAGAGGCGGCCAGCACTGACATGCCCGTCTTCTCCTATCAAGCCATCGCCGCCGACAAAAAAACCACCCGCGGCACCGTCACCGCCGACGGGGCGAAACAGGCGCGCGACCAGTTGCGCCGCCGCGGTTTGCTCGTCCAAACGATCCAACAAACCGCCGTCGCCGAGCGCCGCGCCTTCACCCTTCCCTGGTCGCGCCGCTTCGGATCCAAGGTCACCTCGACCATCCGCGAGCTGGCGACCCTGCTGGGCGTGGGCATCCCCGTCACCGACGCCCTCGACACGCTCGCCCAGCAGCAGCGCGGCGCCTACCGCACGGCGCTCTTGATCCTTCGCGATCGCGTCGCCGCCGGAGCATCCCTGGCCGAAGCGATGGCCGAACAACCGGACGTCTTCGACCCGCTCTGCATCCGCATGGTCGAGGTGGGCGAGAATTCCGGCACGCTGGAGGCCGTTTTGGAGCAACTTGCCGGCTTCAAAGAACGGGCATCGGAACTGAAAGACCGCGTGCTCACCGCCCTGCTTTACCCGGCGATCGTCTTCGCGGTCAGCCTGGCCGTCAGCCTCTTCCTGATGATCGTCGTGGTGCCGATGCTGCTCACGAACTTGCTGGAAGCGGGCCGGAAGCTGCCCTGGCCGACGCGCGTTCTCAAAGCGATGAGCGATCTGCTCGTCGAGCGCGGCTGGATACCGGCGGCCCTCCTTGCCGCCGGCGCTTGCGCCATGGTCGTGTGTCTGCGGACGTCGGGCGGCCGCCGCACCTGGCACCGCTTCCTGCTGCGCCTGCCGCTCATCGGCTCGATGGCGCGCAAGCAAACGATCGCCCGGATCGCGCTGGTCCTTTCGACCTTGATTCGCAGCGGCATCGTCTACCTTAAGGCGGTCGAAATCGTGGTTCGATCGACGTCGAACGTCGTATTTCGCGAGGCGCTGGAGCAGAGCGCCAAGGAGGTCGGCGCGGGCATCGAGATCAGCACGTCATTGGAACGCACCGGCGTCTTTCCGCCGCTGGTGGTCCACATCTTCTCCGTCGGGCAGCAATCGGGCCGATTGGAAGAGATGCTCGAGCGGCTGGCGACGGATTACGACCGCCAGGTGGCGAGCAGTTCCGCCCGCTTGGCTTCGGCACTCGAACCGCTCTTGATCCTCACGCTCGCCGTGTTTGTCGGATTCATTTTGTTCGCAACCCTTTTGCCCATCTTGGAGGCTGGAAATGTACTTTAATAGGCGACGGGCATCAGGCGTCAGGCGTCAGGCAATCTGTAGGGAACGGACTCCGTGCCGTTCCGCCGTCTGTAGGGAACGCCCTCGGTGGCGTTCCGCAGTGGGGGTGAGGGCCTCATTGGCCTTCCTCTCCTTCCGGGAGAGGCTACGTGAGGGCCGCGTATGTCTCCCTCTCCCTCCGGGAGAGGGCTGGGGTGAGGGCCGTCTGTTTTTGGATTTGCCGAACCCTGAACCGGGGCGCCCCCTGGGCCCCCTGAACCCTCGCCCCGCCTTCACCCTCGTCGAGCTGATGGTCGTGATCGTCCTCATCGGCCTCCTGGCCGGCGCGGTCTCCCTCGGCGTTCGCGGTTACCTCATCACGGGCAAGCAGAACATCGCCAAAATGGAGATCGCCAAAATCGGCCAGGCGCTGGAAACATTCTACACGGCTTACGACCGCTTCCCCGGCAACGACGAGGGCCTGCAGGCCCTGGTGCAGCCCAGCGACAAATTCGCCGACGGCATCCTGAACAAGACGCCGCGCGACCCCTGGGGCCACGCCTATCAGTACAACCAGCCCGGCCATTCCGGCCCCTACGACATCGTCTCTTACGGCGCCGACGGGCATGAAGGCGGCGAAGGCGCCGACCGCGACATCACGAACGAAGACGGTCAGGTCAGCAGCAATTCCCGGCGAGCATGCCTTGCGGAGCCGATGGCCGACCCACGGCCCTCCACGCGCGCGACTTGGTTGCACTCGTACGATAAGATAGTCGATCCAGCGAAAGCAAGTAGACTCGCAAACGTGACGACCAACCGTT
>DATLUO010000258.1 GCA_035533075.1 Pirellulales bacterium
TTCCTCTCGGCTGGATCCCTTCCCTCGTTCGACTCCGCGGGTGCTATAGTGCCACCGTTGTTCGTCGTTGTCGCAGGTACTACGGACCCATGTGACTTCCCATCGGCGTGCATGTCCGCCTTGCCGTCGGAGACGTTCGCGAACCGTTCCGATTCGGCTGAATCGGAAACCAATGGGATCTCCCGGTTCTCGCGATTGGAATGTTGTCGCATGCTCAGGTTCTCAGACTCCGCCGTGCCCGCGTGCGTCTCGCCGATGACGACGCCCGTGACGTGGCCTTCCCCCTGTCAGGACAAGGTCGGCACACGGAAGTGGTGATTTCGGAGCTCAATGGCTGGCCTGCTAAACCCTCATGGCGGACGCTCAGACCGAACCCGTTGCCGTATCCAGCCCTCCCGTTGGAGGCCGAAGCGACTGGCTAAGTCTTCTTCGTAGGACTTTTTCATTCCCAATTCCAATCCGGTTTATCCCGGCACACCTTATCCCCTTTGTGCGCCCCCCTTTGTGCGCCGCGAGTTTCATCCCCATCGGGGTTTAGGGCCGACGGTTTGGCCATGATTGTGCGGACGCCGTGCAGCGGCTAGCATCACGCCTCTGCTGTTGAATCCGTCCACACCTATTATTACCTTGGCCGGACCTGAATTATGGACAATGAGACCATCCTTCTCGTCGATCTTTCCGCGTGTCTGCTGGCGGCGCTCGTTCTGGGCCTCGCGGCGCAACGCTTGAAGCTCTCGCCGATCGTCGGCTATTTGCTGGCGGGCGTGGCCGTCGGGCCACAAACGCCCGGCTTCGTCGCCGATCAGGCCATCGCCGCGCAGTTCGCCGAAATCGGCATCATTCTTTTGATGTTCGGGGTCGGGCTGCACTTGAATCTCCGCGACCTGCTGGCGGTGCGGCGCGTGGCCTTGCTCGGCGCGATGAGCCAGATGTTCGTCGCCATGCTGCTGGCGGCGGCGGCGCTGACGCTGGGTTTCAGTCGCGGCGCGGCGGTCGTCATGGGGCTGGGGGTTTCGGTGGCCAGCACGGTCGTCGTTACACGCGTGCTCGACGACAACGATGCGCTGCAGACCGAGGAAGGGCATATCGCGGTCGGCTGGCTCATTGTGCAAGACATTTTTACCGTCTTGGCGCTGGTCATGCTCCCGGCGATCGCACCCCCGGCCCCAGCGGGCCAGCGCACGGATCTCGGCCTGCTGCCATCGCTCGTTCTGGCGGTTGTGAAAGTCGCAGTGCTGATCGCGATCGTGCTGTGGGCCGGCAAAAAAGTGATTCCGCGATTGCTGGAGCGGGTGGCGCGCACCCGTACGCGCGAATTGTTCACGCTGGCCATACTCGCGGTCGCGCTGGCCATTGCCAGCGGTTCGGCGTGGCTGTTCGGGGTATCGATGGCGTTGGGCGCGTTCTTGGCCGGCATGGTGGTGGGCCAGTCGGCCGTCAGCCATCAGGCCGCGGCCGACGCCTTGCCGATGCGCGACGCCTTCGCCGTGCTCTTTTTCGTCTCCATCGGAATGCTCTTCGATCCGGCCACGGTCTTCGACAACCCGCTGCTGTTCGTCAGCCTGCTGCTGGTGATTCTCGTCGCGAACCCTTTGACGGCCATGACACTGGTGTGGGCCTTGGGATACTCGGTCCACACGGCACTGACCGTCGCCGTCGCGATCGCTCAGATCGGTGAGTTCTCGTTCATCCTGGCGGCGCTGGCGACGGAACAGAGCCTGCTTCCGGTCGAGGGTCAAAGCCTTCTCGTGACCTGCTCGATGGTGACCATTTCGCTCAATCCGTTGCTTTTCCGCGGCATCAGGCCCTTGGAGGGTTGGTTGCGGCGGCGACCGAGGATGTGGGCTTTGCTCACGCGGCGCAGCGAATCGAAAGCCCGGCGGCTTGCGCACCCGCCGCTCGTGCCGGATGATTCCCCGCGGCGGCCGCGGGCGGTTATTGTCGGATACGGTCCCGTCGGGCAAACGGCTTCGGCGATCTTGAAAGAATTCGGCATGGCGCCCGTCATCATCGACCTCAATATCGATACGATCACCCGCCTGGCCGCCGCCGGAGAGGCGGCTGTTTATGGCGATGCCGCCCACCGCGATATTTTGATGGCGGCCGGCATCGCGTCAGCCGAGTACCTGCTGGTTACCACGCCCGACCCGCACACGCGCACGGTGACCGTCATCGTCGCGCGCGAGCTGAACCCCGCCGTGAAGGTCTTCGTGCGGGCACGTTATCTGGGAGAACGCGCATGGCTGGAAGAAATCGGCACGACGGAGGCTTGCTTTGAGGAGGCGGAGGCGGCGATCGGCCTGGCGACCTTGTTGCTGCGTGAGATGGGGGCCGATGAAGAGCGCCTCCGCCGGGAGCTTCGTCGCACGCGCACCCGGCTGGCCTTTCACGCGCTGGCCGACGCGAAGGCCTGACCCAACTCGACAGTTACCTCTGACCAATGCAACCCCCGGCTGAAGATTTTTTGTGGGAAACGATCATTCGGCGGAAATTGGTGCGGGCGGGTGCTATGTTGTAGTTAGGAGCAGAGCAAGACACCCATCGTTTACGCACGCGAACGGGGACGAAGCGAACGGGGACGAAGCAAACGTGGTGAGCGATCCGGCTGCGGCGCGCGGTTGGCCCGGCTCCGCTGCGCCCCGCAGCCTAGAACGCGCAGCAAGACACCCAGCCTTTTTCCCTGTGCCCTACAAGCCGTCCTCTGACCGGCTTTTGAGCGCAGCGCGAGGCTGAATACTGCCGAATGAGGCGCGGGAGGAGGGCTGATATACTCCGGGCACGCGAAGAACTCACGCAAACGGCGAGAGGCGCGCGGGATCCATCTGTCGAGACGCTGGTTGGGGCGCGAGGCGTTCAGCGAAAAGCGAGATCGGCGAAGCGAAGGCCCTGGAACCAATACCTCCCCGACCGCCCGGCACGCGCCGCCATGCTTGACACTCGCCCCACCGCGCGGTGGAACCATCGACCGAAGCAAGTGATCGTGTCGAGCCAGGTCTCGGCGTTGATCGCCAGTCGCTCGAGAATCGGCCGTAACTCCGCGGGCACCGCACCTCGCTTGTCTGAGCGGATCTGCCGCCCGGTCCAATCGAGCAAGGTCAGATAATCGTCGAGCGACAGCGGCAAGAAACCCCGGTCCGACGCGCGGGCCACCGTGCTTGGCGCGGCAGCGTCGCGCGCGGACGGGCCTGCATCGCCGTCCGGGACAGGACTCAACCAGGCGTCACGCGCAGTGCGCGCGGGAGAGGCCCCGCTGGCGGAAGGCATGCCGGCCGCGGCGGCCTGTCGTGCCGCGATGCGTTCAAAAGCGGCGGTGAAATGCGACGCCTCCGGCGTCTCGGCGATCTTGGCCCGAATCGGGTTCAGGTCGATATAAATGCTGCACGCCAACACGGCGGATTCGTCGAGAAGAGCCTGGCTTTTGAAACGCCCTTCCCAGAAGCGTCCGCTGACGCGGTCTTCGCGATTGGCCCGCCGGGCGATCGGCTCGCACAGCGACCGCATCAACCAAGAGATGCTCGACAGCCTCCGGCGATGCTCGGCCAGCGCATCGCTGTCGGCCAGCAGACCGGCAATTTCCTGCGGCCCAGGCTCGGCCGGCGAGCCGTCTTCGTTGCGTCGCAAGGGGTGCAGCCGCCACCAGCGCAAAGCGACTTCTTCGTCGCTGAAATCAGCGGCCAGCTCGGGGCGGTTCCGCAGCAACAGGTGGATGTGGTTCGACATAACGAATCATTCATAGTGCTTACCTTTCTTGATTGTATTCAAAGATCATTGTTGAGCTAGCTTGGCTAGAGAGACTCGCCTTGGCTGCTGTCCGTGGGCCAGGCGGGCTGCCCCGTCGGCGTCCGAAGTTCGCTTGGGA
>DATLUO010000259.1 GCA_035533075.1 Pirellulales bacterium
CTGCGCGCTCTGCTCCTGAAACGGCATCGGCGGAACCGCCAACACCTTCCGCGCACTCAGCGTTGGCCGAACGCCTACTTTACGGACTGTGGGTTCAAGAGCCTGAATGCGGCCCATGTACGTTTCGTCCAATCCATAGGAACTTTCTAACCGGAGAGCCGTATGCGGGAGAACCGCCCGTACGGTTCGGAGGGAGGGGGAGCCGAACTCAATCGGCTCTCCCCACCCCTATCGGTCGGCAAAATGCATCGCGCGACGCTTTTGCGCGCGGCAGGGGCCGAGGCGACGCACGCGCGTCGCATGGTCGCGAGGTAAACGGCTTGCCTCTCGCGGAGCGAAAGGGCTACGGTGCGCAAATGCGCCGCGCGCGACGCATTTGGCGGCGCCCACAGGTCGCAGAGCACTGGAGGCGGGGCCGCACCGATGCTGGCCCGACGCGTGAGCGAGGTGCAATACAATGACCCGCATGAGGCTTCAAAACGGTTGGCCGTCTTCCCAATTCGACCGCGGCAAGGCAAGATGTGTCGGACAGCGCGGCGTCGCCCGCGTGGCAGCCGTCGAAACGCTTGGCAGTCTTCCGTCCGCCAAAGTAGCACGAATCCGAACCATGTCGAAAGATTTTCTCAAAGACGCCCGCGATGCTTACGACGTGGTCGTGATCGGCAGCGGTCTGGCCGGTCTGACCGCGGCCAACACGCTGGCCAAAACGGGCCGCTCGGTGCTGCTGTTGGAGCAGCACTATCAGCTCGGCGGCATGGCCACCTGGTTCAAGCGCCGCGGCGGGCACATCTTCGATATTTCGCTGCACGGCTTTCCCGTCGGCATGGTCAAAAGCTGCCGCCGCTACTGGACCACCGAAATCGCCGACTCGATCGTGCAGATCAAGAACATCCGCTTCGACAACCCGATGTTCTCGCTGACCACCACCTTCAACCGCGACGACTTCACGCGGTTGTTGACCGAGCGGTTTCAGGTGCCCGGCGAGACCGTGCAGGCGTTTTTCGACACCGCCCGCGGCATGAATTTTTACGACGACCAGAGCACCACGGTGGGCGAGTTGTTTCAGCGGTTTTTTCCCGGCCGCGAAGACGTGATTCGGCTGTTGATGGAGCCGATCACCTATGCCAACGGCTCGACGCTGGAAGATCCGGCCATCAGCTACGGCATCGTGTTCTCGAATTTCATGTCGAAAGGCGTGTTCACGTTTCAAGGCGGCACCGACCGGCTGATCGGCCTGATGCGCGACGAGATGACCGCCAACGGCGTCGATGTGCGGATTCGCAGCAACGTCGAAAAGATTCACGTCGCCGGCGGACGCGTGGAGGCGGTCACCGTCAATCGCCGGCACATCAAGGCCGGCGCGGTGGTCTCCAACTCGAACTTGAAGGCCACCATCTTTCAGCTTGTCGGCGAAGAACATTTCGACCGTTCGTTCGTCGAGCAGGCCCGGGCGGTGCGCCTCAATAATTCGAGCTGCCAGGTTTATATGGCGTTGCGGGCCGGCGAAGAGCTGGACGAACGCTGCGGCGACCTGCTGTTCAGCTCCACCGCGCCGCTCTTCCGCACCGAGGCGCTGTTGAGCCGCGACATCACCAGCCGCACCTACTCATTTTATTATCCGCGGACGCGGCCCGGCAGCGACCGCTCGCTGATCGTCTCCAGCACCAACGCCAACTACGCCGATTGGGCACAGCTCAGCGAAGAAGAGTACCAAGCGAGCAAACGCGATCTCATCGAGACCACGCTCGATGCGATCGGCAAGTACGTGCCCGACATCCGCGAAAAGATCGACCACGTCGAGGCCTCGACGCCGCGGACCTTTGAGCATTACACGCGGCACTGGGGCGGGGCGAGTTTCGGCACCAAGTTCGAGGGGCTGGCCGTGAGCCGGGCCGTGCCCGAACAGATTGCCGGGCTGTATCACGCCGGCAGCGTGGGCATCATCATGTCGGGCTGGCTCGGCGCGATGAACTACGGCGTGATTGTGGCGAACGACGTAGACGGGTATTTGTTGAAGTCGGGGTATGCAGCGTCAGGCATCAGCGCGTAAGGTGGGGCGGCGCTCGCAAGCTTGCTGGCCCCACCCTACACTGGGAACATGAGCAATCCCCCAGTCCCGACCGACATCGAGTCCGCGATTCCGCACCGGCCGCCGTTTTTGTTCGTCGACGAGATCGTCGAGCGCAGTGAGAGCCGCATCGTCTGCCGCAAGACGTTCCGCGGCGACGAGTTCTTCTATCAGGGGCACTACCCGGCTTTTCCTCTGACGCCGGGCGTATTGTTGTGCGAAGCAGCCATGCAGGCCGGGGCCATTCTGCTCTCGCAACACCTGGGCGACACGAAGGGGGTGCCCGTCGCCACGCGCATCAACGACGTGCGTTTCAAGCGGATGGTGCGACCGGGCGAAACGATCGACATCGAAGTCGAACTCATCGAGCGGCTGGCCGAGGCGTTCTTTTTGAAGGCCAAGGTTTCGTGCGCCGGCAAGCTGGCCGTGCGGTTCGAGTTCGCCTGCACGATGGCCCGGCTGCCGTAAGGCGCTGCGGCGGACCTGTCGCACCCTGCGATGAACCGTAAGGTGGGGCCAACGGTTGACGCGGCCCGGTCAGAGACGAGAATAGGTTTGATGCCTCCGGAACCCCCGGCGGCCTTTTCCCGCCGCGTTCTTCCCGCCTGACGATGCCGCTACTCTTTCGATTGCTGGGCGTGTGCTGCTTCGTGCCGGCGTGGTGGGCCGCGCCGACGCAAGCCGATGACAAGCGGTCGTACGATCGCGATATCCGGCCGATTCTCAGCGACAAGTGCTTCCGCTGCCATGGTCCCGACGAAAAACAGCGGCAAGCCGAGCTGCGCCTCGACACCGCCGAGGGCGCGCGCGGCAAGCCGGAGGGGAATCGCCCCATCGTGCCGGGCCACCCTGAAGAAAGCGAGCTCTGGCGGCGGATCGCCGCGACCGACGACGACCAGCGGATGCCGCCGCCGTCGAGCGGCAAGCGCTTGTCGGCCGGCGACCGCGACAAGCTGCGGCAATGGATCGAGCAGGGAGCGGAATATGATTCGCACTGGTCGCTGCGGCCGCCGGTCAAGCCGCCGCCGCCGGCCAATCGCGATGCCCTCTGGGCGCGCACGCCCCTCGACCGCTTCGTGTTGGCCCGCCTCGATCGCGAAGGGCTTTCGCCGCGGCCCGAAGCCGATCGCCCGACGCTCATCCGCCGCTTGTCGCTCGATCTCATCGGGCTGCCGCCGTCGCCCGAAGAGGTCGAAGCCTTTCTGAGTGACACACGTCCCGATGCCTATCCGCGGCTGGTCGATCGCTTGCTCGCCTCGCCCCATTTCGGCGAGCGGTTCGCGCTCGATTGGCTCGATGCCGCCCGCTATGCCGACACCAACGGCTATTTCGTCGACAACGAGCGGCAGATGTGGCGCTGGCGCGATTGGGTGCTTTCGGCCTTCAACCAAAATCTGCCGTTCGACCAGTTCACCGTCGAGCAGCTCGCCGGCGACCTGTTGCCGCAAGCGACGCTCGAACAACAGATCGCCTCCGGCTTTCACCGCAACCACCCGGTGACTTACGAGACGGGCATTATCGACGAAGAGTATCGCGTGGAATACGTGTGCGACCGCGTCGAGACCACCGCCGCCGTGTGGCTGGGGTTGACGCTCGGTTGCGCCCGTTGCCACGACCACAAGTACGATCCGTGGTCGCAGCGCGATTTCTATCGCCTGTTCGCCTTTTTCAACAACCTGCCCGAAAAGGGAAACACCGGTCGCGACGGCAATGCCGATCCGCAGATTCCCGCGCCGCTGGCCGAACAGACCGGTCGCGTGAACGAGCTGCAAGCCACCGTTGCCGAGCGCGAAGCGACTTTCGCGCAACACGGCCAGGCCCTCGCCCAGGCCCAGGCCCGCTGGCGGCAAGATGCCGCGCAGACCCTGCCGGCTACCGCGCCGCCCTTGGGCACCATCGCCTGCGAACCGGAGCCGGCCGCGAACGTGCGCACGCGAGGGAAGGTGGAATTCGTTCCCGGCATCCGCGGGCAGGCCGCGTCGCTCGACGGCGATTCTTGGCTGGAGTTCGACGCGCCGCTGGCGCCGGAGCGCGACCGGCCTTTCGCCGCGGCGGCGTGGTTCTTGGCCCATGCCGAGCCGGCCGCGATTCTCTGCCGCTTCGAAGACCGCGACGACCTGCGCGGCTTCAACGTGATGGTCGAGAAGTCGATGCTCGTGGTGCAGTTGATGCACCGCAACGAGGGCGAGAGCATTTTGCTCACGTCGCACGAGACTGTGCCGTTGCGCCGCTGGCATCACGTTGCCGTGAGCTACGATGGCGGCGGGCGTGCCCGCGGAGTGGCGGTCTATCTCGACGGGCGGCCGCTCGACATGAAGGTCGTATACGACACGCTCGACGGCCCGATCGCCGTCGAAAGGCCCTGGCGCCTCGGCCGGCGCAGCGAAGGCTACGGGCTGAAAGGCCTCGTTGACGAGGCGCGGCTCTACGATCGCGCCTTGACCGCCGAAGAGGCGGTCGCGCTGTTTACGGCCGAGCGTTTGAAGTACCTGCTCGACGCGCCCGACGACAAACGCACGCCGCAAGAGTCGGAAGAATTGCGTGACTATTTTCTGACGCACGCGGCCGGCGAACCGCTGCGCGGCGATTACCGCCGATTGGTCGAGGCGCGTCGCAAGCTGGCCGCCTTCAAGGCGAACGTGCCGACGGCGATGGTGATGCGCGAGCTGGAGCAGCCGCGCGAGACCTTCGTGCTGGCCCGCGGCCAGTACGATCGGCCGCAAGAGCGCGTCGAAGCGGGCGTGCCCGCGGCGCTGCCGCCGCTGCCTGCGGATGCCAAAGCCGATCGGCTGGCGCTTGCCCGTTGGCTGGTCGACCGCCGCCATCCACTCACGGCGCGCGTCATCGTCAACCGGTTCTGGCATCATTATTTTGGCCGGGGGCTGGTGTGTACGCTCAACGATTTCGGCTCGCAGGGCGCCCCCCCCTCGCATCCGGAGCTGCTCGATTGGCTGGCCGTGGAGCTCATGGAATCGGGCTGGGACGTCAAGGCCCTCGGGCGGCTGATTGTGACCAGCGCCGTCTATCGGCAAACTTCCGACGCGCCGCCGGAGTTGATCGCCCGCGATCCCGAAAACCGCTTGCTGGCGCGCGGGCCGCGGTTTCGCTTGCCGGCAGAATTGGTCCGCGATCAGGCGTTGGCGGCCGCCGGCCTACTGGCGCGTGAAATCGGCGGGCCGAGCGTCAAACCGTATCAGCCCGAAGGACTATGGGAAGCGGTTTCGTACGGCGGCGAGCAATCGTACCAGCAGGACCACGGGGCCGGTTTGTACCGTCGCGGGCTATATACGTTTTGGAAACGTCAATCGCCGCCGCCGGCGCTGTTGGCGTTCGATGCTCCGACGCGCGAGACATGCGTGGTGCGCCGTTCGCGGACCAACACTCCGCTGCAAGCGTTGGTCGTGCTGAACGACCCCACCTACGTCGAAGCCGCGCGGAAGCTGGCCGAACGGGTGTTGAAGCGGGACCGCCAGACCGACGACGACCGGCTGGATGGCATGTTCTTGACGGTCGTCAGTCGGCCGCCCGACGCCGCGGAGCATGCCGAACTGGCTCAGCTCCTCGTGCGGCAGCTTGCAAAGTACCGCGGCGGTCCGCGACAGGCTGAGGCGTTGCTTTCCGTCGGCGAATCGCCCGCCGACGGCTCGCTGGATCCGGCGCAACTCGCCGCCTGGACGATCGTCGCCCACGCGATCTTGAACCTGGACGAGACGCTCTGCAAGAACTAGCGCTCCGTCAGTCGTCCCTTGAGGGATGGCGCGAAATGCATCGTAGGGTGGGAGCAGCGAGCTTGCGAGCGCCGGCCCACCGATGGCCGGCGTCCTCCGTGGTGGGCCGGCGCTCGCAAGATCGCTGGTCCCACCCTACACTCACCCCGAAACAGTCAATCGACGGCTGACAGAGCACTGGCGCGTGGAGCTCGGGTGGGTCGTCGATTCTCGTCGACACACATGCGGTGCCGGCCGCGAAAAAAATCGCGATGGGGTATTGACCGCCATCTGATTATAAGTACACTGATTTACTAGAGACAACTGTGTTTGTAGATAGTTGTTAATCACAGTATCAATTGTATAAGGAGAGACTAAATGAACACATCCCTGACAGTCCGTGAAAACCGCAAGTTGGAGCGCGAGACGGCCCTGGCGCAATTGGCGGAGGTGGCCAACCGCGCCCACGACGGGGTGCTGAAGGCCGCGCGAGAGGCGGTCATGCGGGCCCTGGAGGCGGGCCGGGCGCTCGTCGAAGCCAAAGAGATCTGTCCCAAGGGCACCTGGACCGCTTGGTTGGCCGGCAACTTTGGCGGTTCGTTCGTCGACCGCCCACGACTACATGCGCGTGGCCACCTATGTGGCGGCATTTGATGCAAAGTGAACTTTCCTGTCCCCGGATTGCTGAGTTGGAACGGTAATCTTTATGGACGGTCAGTGGGCGGCTGACTCTGCCTGCGCTATTTCACGCTCGTCTGACTTGTCATTCTCGTTGGGAGTTCGGAGTGGATACTGACAACTTTGCCCAACTGATCGCACCGGTTAAGAAGCGGATGTTCGAGACGGTCTGGCGGGTTCTGCGTCACACGCAGGACACCGAGGACGCTCTGCAAAACGCCCTGACGACCGTTTGGCGGCAGCGAGCGCGAATTGCACGCCATTCTGCTCCGGAGGCGCTGATCCTGAAGATCTGTGCCGACGCCGCGATCGATCAATTCCGCCGCTGCCGACGCCGCCGCGACAAACATGATATTTCCGCGGTCGAGGCATGTCTCTGTTCTGCTCGACCGTCACCGATTGACGACGCGATTGGGCATGAAACGCTGGAAATCATTATTGGATCGCTCCCGAGCGAGACTATCTGGTGCTCAGGCAGGAAACGCACTTTTCGCGGAATCAGGCAGCCTGGGACAATGTGACCCAGATCATCGACAAAGTTCAGCAGTCGCCGGGCGGCCGCTGGTACGCAACCGAAGTTCGCCTTGGCAGAATTGAAAAACACGGCGACGACCTGCCTGCGGAAGAGATAATCGTGAATCCGAATCAGCCGCATACGGGGATGGAAATCGGACCGGTCACGACCACGTTGCTTCGGTACTTCGTGGAGTTCGATTGAGGGCGGCCGCCCCCCGCGCGTGTCCGGCCGGCAAGGAACTTTGTCGCGCGGGAGCCGCACCAACAGGGCAAACCAGCCGCTCGCTCGCACGGCACGACTCATTGACTCTGCTATACTTCACGCGGTCGAGAATGAGACATTGGGCGGTGGCTGGGGCAGAGCCTGGCCAGGTCGAGGCTGGCACTTCGTTCATCTGGGCGGCCAGGCGATGCCCCGGTGCGTCCAACCGGGGCATCGCTTGGCCCCCACGCCGTTGAAGGGCGCCCGCCGCTATCGGGCCAAGCTCTGCCCCAGCCACCGCATTTGGAAAAATGTCTCATTCTCGGCCGCGTGAAGTATATAATCGAGGAATGTTTGCCGCCAGTTCTCTCGATACTGTTCCCCAACCGATGCTCGCGCGCCGGCAGCTCTTAGGCCGATCGGCGTGCAGCCTGGGGGCGGTCGCGCTGGCGGAACTATTGGGCGTTCGGGCAACGGCCGAAGACGGCGGCCGCCGCAGCGCCGCACGGGCCCGCTGCGTCATCTACCTGTTCATGCACGGCGGCCCGTCGCACGTCGACCTGTTCGATTATAAGCCCGAACTGACCAAGTGGCACGGCAGCGAATTGCCGCCTTCGGTCCGCGGCACGCAGCGCCTGACGGGCATGACGTCGAATCAAAAGTCGCTGCCGCTGGTCGCCTCGCCCTTCGCATTCCGGCAACAGGGCGAGTGCGGCGCCTGGATCAGCGAACTGCTGCCGCAGTTGGGTCGGCAGAGCGACCGGCTCTGCATGATCAAGTCGCTCAACACCGAAGCCATCAACCACGACCCGGCGGTCACGTATCTGCAAACTGGCCATCAGCAACCGGGCAGACCGAGCCTGGGCGCCTGGCTGAGTTACGGACTGGGCGGCGAGGCGGACGATTTGCCGGCCTTCGTCGTGCTCTTGTCGCGCGGCAGTGCCGCCCGGCCCGACGATCCGCTCTATGCGCGATTATGGGGGTCGGCCTTTCTGCCCTCGAACCATCAAGGCGTGGCCTTCCGCTCGACGGGCGACCCGGTGCTCTATTTGTCGAACCCGCCCGGCGTCGACGGCGCCACGCGGCGGGCGATGCTCGATGCGGTGCGGACTCTCAACGAACACCGGCAATCGCAGGCCGGCGATCCGGAGATTGCCGCTCGCGTCGCCCAGTATGAAATGGCCTATCGCATGCAGGCCTCGGTGCCGGAATTGACCGACTTGGCGCGCGAACCGGAATCGACGTTCCGCTTATACGGCGACGACGCGCGGCGGCCGGGCAGCTACGCCGCCAACTGTCTCTTGGCCCGGCGGCTGGTGGAACGCGGCGTGCGCTTCGTGCAGCTTTATCATCGCGGCTGGGACCAGCATTACAACCTGCCCGGCGACTTGCGGCTGCAATGCCGCGACGTCGATCGGCCCACGGCCGCCTTGCTGAGCGACCTGGCCGCGCGCGGATTGCTCGACGACACGTTGGTTGTCTTCGGCGGCGAGTTCGGCCGCACGGTTTACTGTCAGGGCGAGCTGCGGCCGACGAATTTCGGCCGCGATCATCACGGCCGCTGTTTCACGATGTGGCTGGCCGGCGGCGGCGTTCGGCCGGGCATCACCTATGGCCAAACCGACGACTACGGTTACAACGTGGTTGAAAACGGCGTTCACGTTCACGACCTCAACGCCACGATTCTGCACTCGCTGGGCCTCGACCACACGCGGCTCACCTATCGGTTTCAAGGCCGAGATTTCCGCCTGACCGATGTGCATGGCGAGGTGGTCACGGGCATTCTGGCCTGAACGTCAGCCGACGGCGGTTTGCTGCTCGCGGAAACGCTCTTCCCAATAACCGTATTGCGGATCGCCGCAACGGAACGAGAAGACGGCGTCGGGCAAGCGGTTGCCGCGCAACCGGCGCGAGCTGATGCGCACGAGCAAGGCACCATCGCTGCGGCGCTCCACGCGCCAAATATCACAGTCGAGAAGTTCCCCTGGGGGCGGCATACGGCGGGCTAAGGGCGGGTTGGGCAGGAGGGCGGGCGTGTGGTCCCGTAACGTGTATTCTTGCGAATTCTTAGTCCCAATTCTAGCCCGAAAAGCGCGCCAACGTCGCCGCTGCCGGGCTTTTGCCAGGAACTACCCGCACACGGTCGCCTGCCGCTCGCCCAGCGTTGCCAAATGGCAACAATCCGGTGGCGGCCGTCAACATGCCGTTCGACGCGAACAGGACCCTGCTGGGCGGCGACAGGGACGGTGACGGCGACGTAACCACCAGTTCGCCAACAGGATGCGGCAATCTCAATGGCTCAATCGCCCTGGCGCACCCTTTATCGGGCGCGTGGCTTGCTTGAAGGAAATGACACGTTTCCTGATCCACGACAACCGCGAGCAATTCCCTTATGGCCCACGCCGCCCATCTCTCCGCCACCGGCAACCTGCTCATCTTCGTTCTCGCCCATCGCCGGCGCTGGCTGCCGCCGGCGGCGGGCGTGGCATTTTTGGCCCTCGTGTTCGCGGCCGTCCGCCAAGATACCTGGGAAGCCTCTCAGAGCTTGGTGGTCCGCAACGAAGCCGCCGGCAATCTGGCCGAGCCGGGCCGGTTTCGCGCCGACGAAATGAAAACCACGCAGGAAACGATTCTCGAATTGGCGAGAAGCCGGGCGGTGCTGCGGCAGGCCCTGTTGGACGTCGGACCCGCCGCGAGCACCCACGCAAGCGGCACCTGGCCGACCGATCAGGACGTGACTCAGCTTGTCGAATCGATCAAGCTCGTGCCGCCCAAGGGCGCCGAGTTCGGCAAGACCGAAGTTCTCTATCTCAAGATCCGCGATCACGGCCGGCAACGGGCATTGGCACTCGTCACGGCGGTGTCGAAGCACCTCCAGGGCCGCTTTCAGCAGCTTCGCGATGCCAAAGCGCAGGGCATGATCGACGAGTTGGCCAAAGCCGTCTCGATGGCCCAAGGCGAAATGGCGACCGCCACCGATAAATTGGCCGCGCTCGAACAGTCGGTCGGCAGCGACCTGGCCGAGCTTCGCATTCTGCATGAATCGTCGTCGGGCGACAGCGATCTGCGGCGCAAATCGCTGGAGCTCGAAACCGAGCTGCGTCAGGCCCAGCTCGTCGAACGGACCCACCAGAGTTTGTTCGACCTGCTGCAGGCCGCCCGCGTCGATCAAGGCCGCCTGTTGGCCATGCCCAGCAGCCTGCTCGAATCGCAGCCCTCGCTGAAGCGGCTGAAGGAAGGACTGGTCGATGCCCAGCTCAAAACGGCCGATCTTTCCGGCAGCATGAGCGACGAACACCCCTTGGTGCGGGCGGCGTCCGAGTCGGAGGCCGAGATCAGCCGCCAGCTTCACCAGGAACTGGAAATCGCCTGCCGCGCCGTTCAGGTCGACCTGCGATTGGCCAACGAACGGGCGAAAATCCTCGCGGAACAGCTTGCCGACACGCGGTCGCGGTTGGCCAAGCTGGGAAGCCTGCGGGCGGCCTACTCGAACCTGATCGTGGATGTCGAGCAGCGAAACGCACTGTTGGCCACGGCACAGCGGGAACTGTCGGAAGCCCGCAGCAGCCAGGCCGGCGCCCATAGCTCCAGCCTGATCTATACCATCGACGAGCCCGACACGGGCAGCAAGCCCGTCGGACCCGGCAGGCTGACCATCGCCGCGACCGGCGTCGTGGCCGCCTTGCTGGTCGGCGCCGCCGTGCTGTTCCTGGCCATTCCGCCGGTCTCCAAGCCCGCTGTCGAACTGCCGCCGGTTTACCAGACCGCGGTCGTGCCGTCGCCGATGGTCGGTACGTCGCGTGGTGTGGCGGCCGGCGTTTCGGTCCGCAAAGCACTGAAGAAGGCCATGCAGCCAACAGTGTAGGGTGGGACCAGCGAACTTGCGAGCGCCGGCCCACCAGGGGTTCAGGGTTCAGGGTTCAGGGTTCAGAATTCAGCCACCAAGAGGAAACCACGTGTCTTTCAAATACAACCGCCGCAACGACGACCGCACGCCCACTGGCCGCTTCATTCCGAGTGCCAGCGCGCTCTTTGCGGGGCGATTTGGGCCGGTACGGCCTCGGGCAAGCCAGACAATACGCCTGCACGACGGCATCATCGCCGAAGGGAACGAGTCGCCGCTCTATCTCGCCGCGAAGCGTGCCTTCGATGTGCTGGGGGCGATCGCGTTCTTGCTGCTGTTCGCGCCGATTATGCTGACGACGCTTCTCGTGCTGACGATGACGACCAAGGGCCGGCCGTTTTTCGCGCAACAGCGCGTCGGTCTCTGCGGTCGGCGGTTCCGGATGTTCAAGTTCCGCACGATGGTACTCGACGCCGCCCAGAAGCAACACCTGGTGGCGAATGAAAAAGACGGCCCGGTGTTCAAGAACCGCCGCGATCCGCGCATAACGCGCATCGGCGGCTTCTTGCGATCGACGAGCATCGACGAAATGCCGCAACTGGTCAACGTGCTGCTGGGACAGATGTCGCTGGTCGGCCCTCGTCCGCCCGTGCCGGCGGAGGTGGCCAAGTATGAGCCGTGGCAGCTTCGCCGGCTGGCGGTCAAACCGGGCCTGACCTGTCTCTGGCAGGTCAGCGGCCGCTGCGAGATCGGCTTCGACGACTGGGTGCGGATGGATCTGTGGTACTTGCGGAACCAGGGCCTGACGACCGATCTGACCTTGCTGGCAAAAACTCCGCTAAGCGTCCTCAGCCGGCGCGGAGCCTACTAGTGACGTAGGCTTGCAATGGGAACGGCCGCCGCAGGCCGTAGGTGGGACCGGCGAGCTTGCGAGCGCCGGCCCACCGATTTGAGGCGTCAGGTTTGAGGCGTCAGCCGTCAGGATGCTTGTCGTGACCTGATGCCTGACGCCTGACGCCTGATGCCTGTCGATGGTGGGCCGGCGCTCGCAAGCTCGCTGGTCCCACCCTACCGCCTTCGCCAAAGTCGCTTCGCATTCCTGGATCGGCATGTCCACAACGTCACTATTGGTCGATTTCCTTGTCCCGCTCAGTGCGCCGCCGGTCTTGGCCAAAGTGCTGCATGTCGTCAACGGCGAGCACTTTGCCGGAGCGGAACGCGTGCAAGACCTGCTGGCGCTAAACCTTCCTCAGCACGGCTTCGAAGTCGGCTTTGCCGCCCTCAAGAGCCGGCGCTTCAAAGCGCTTCGCCAATCGCAACAGGCGCCGTTCATTGAATTGGCGATGCGCTCGCGCTTCGATCTGCTGCCGGCAAAGCGGCTGGCCGCCGTCATCCGCGACGAACAGTATGCCTTGGTCCACACCCACACGCCGCGGACGGCGTTCATCGGCGGCCTGGGCGCGGCCTGGTGCGGCGTGCCGGTAGTCCATCACCTGCACAGCCCGACGACGCGCGATACGACGCACCGCCTTCGCAACTGGGTCAACGCCGCGACGGAGCGGTTCAGCCTGACGCACGTCGATGCGGTGGTGGCGGTGAGTCAAAGTCTTTCCCGCTATGCGCGGCGGACCGGCATCGCGCCCGAAAAAACGTTCGTCGTTCCCAACGGCGTGCCGTCTCGCGCCGCCGCTGCCCCGCGCCGCCGGCCGAGGGGCATTTGGACGCTTGCCAGCGTGGCCCTGTTTCGCCCGCGAAAGGGAACGGAGGTGTTGCTGCACGCCTTGGCATTGTTGAAAGCGGCGCGCCTGCCCGTGCGGCTGTGCGCAATCGGCACGTTCGAGAGCGGCGCCTATGAACAAGAAGTGAAGTCTCTTGCGTGCCAAGTCGGCGTGGCAGAGATGGTCGAATGGCGGGGTTTCTCGGCGAACGTCAACGATGAGCTCGACCGTGCCGATCTGTTTGTCTTGCCCAGCCTGTTTGGCGAAGGGATGCCGATGGTGGTGATCGAGGCCCTGGCCGCCGGATTGCCGGTGATCGGTACCAACATCGAGGGCGTGCCGGAAGTCGTGCGCGACGGGCTGGAAGGGCTGATCGTTCCGCCCGCGGACGCACGAGCTTTGGCTGGGGCGATCGAACGCTTTGTCACCGGTCGCGTCGACTGGACGGCGATGGCGGCCAACGCCCAACGGCGGCAAGTCGAGCGTTTTTCGCAGCAGGCGATGGCGGCGGGCGTCGCCGAGATCTATCGCCGAGTTCTGGGATGGGAATGACCGATGCTGCTGGGCGAAGCCATCCTCGACACCCCGGCCGCTGAGGCTCAGGTCCGCATGTTCGGCATCACCATCGATGCGCTGCGGATGGACCAGGCGGTGGCGCGGCTGCTGGTGTGGATTCAATCACCGCTTGACCGCTGCCGCTATGTCGTGACGCCCAACGTCGATCACGTGGTCCTCTATCAAGGCTGCGGCGAACTGCGGCAAGCTTACGCCGAGGCGGACATGGTGCTGGCCGATGGGGCGCCGGTGGTGGCGGCCTCGCGGTTGGTCGGGCGGGCGTTGCCCGAACGTGTGGCCGGCAGCGACCTCGTGCCGCGGCTGTTTGATGAGGCGGTCTGGCAGCGGAGGAACTTGCACGTTTTTCTGCTGGGCGGAGCGCCGGGCGTGGGCCGGCGCGCGGCGGAACGAATCGCGTCGAGTTGGCCGGGCATCGAAGTCGTGGGCGTGGCCGCCCCGCCGATCGGTTTCGACCGCGACGCGGCGCTGAACGCCCGGCTCCTTGAGCAGATCAACGCCAGCCGCGCCGACGTGTTGCTGATCGGTCTGGGAGCGCCGAAACAGGAGTTCTGGATTCACCGTTATCATCGGCAGCTCGACGTGCCGGTGGCGCTTTGCGTGGGCGCCACGATCGACTTTCTGGCGGGCGAGCGGCGTCGCGCTCCTCGCTGGATGCGCCGCACGGGCCTGGAATGGTTGTTCCGCATGCTCAGCGAGCCGCGCCGCCTGGGCCGCCGCTACGCTCGCGACGCCTGCCAGTTTCCGCGGCTCGTGTGGCGCGAATGGCGCCGCGGCTGAAGGCCTCGCGTGGAGTGGGCTGGTCCCACCCTACGTGACCGACGCTAGAATGACCGGATGGACGAGAACCCGTACCGAGCGCCGATGGAGAACGCGGCAAAGCCAGACAGGCGACGCCGGTTTCCTGCAAGAGTCTGGCTCGTGGCCGCCGCTACCGCCGTCAACCTGGCTATATGTGGCGGCTGGATGATCTATGCTGCGAGGACGCCTCAGGGGCTCACGTCGTGGGGGACTCTGGGGCCGACAATGATGGTCGCGATAACCTTCTTTAGCCTTGCAGTCACGATCTGGAGAAATCGACCATTGGCCGACTAGCCCCAGCACCACACTGTTAGGACACTACCCTTTTCCCCACCTGCTTGCCTTCGCCATAAGCGATCGTCTAAGCTGATGCGAACGTCAGAGCGGCCTGCCAAACTCCACAACGGCGAACGGCAAGCGCGTCTCCGGAGGCCTCGACTATGGCAAACCAGCCTGCGTCACCGTCTGCTTCTCCGCAGGGGACCCTTCCTTTCACCGGCCGCACCGTAACCGACAGCTTCGTTGTCGTTGCCTTTCTCGTCGGCACCACGGCGTATATCTGGGCATATCTGGCCACGGTCTTGCCCGAATTGAGAGGCGAAATCAGCCGGGCGGAGTTGCTCCGCTTCCGCGTGTTGTTGCCGGAGCAAGCCGCGGCCTGCTGGTTCGGGCACAGCCCTTCCTTCGCGGCGATCGACCGGTTGCCCGTGCTGGCACTGGCCGCCGCCATCGTCGCCTTCGGCTGGCTGATCGGCCGACGGTTGCTCGCCGCATTGTTCGGGCGTGCCAAGAAGGAATCTGCGCGGCAGTCGGAGGCTGGCACATTCACGGCGCTGGAGCGGTTCATCTTTTCCTGCGGCGTGGGGTTGAATGTGCTTTCGCTGTATGTTTTGGCCGTGGGCTTGATGGGCGGATTAACGCGATGGTCTTTCATTCTTCCCGCGGTGGCAATCGCGGGCGTTTCGGCCTGGATCGCCTGGCGTCGACCCGCCGTCGAGGCGTCGCACCGCCCCGTGCCGCCGCGCGACGAAGGCATCGATGCTCGGTGGCTGTGGCTGGCGGTGCCATTCGCGACCGTGATCTTCTTGGGCGGCATGCTTCCGCCGCTGGACTTTGACGTCCGCGAGTATCACCTGGAGGCGCCCAAGGAGTTCTTTCAACAAGGCGCAGTCCGCTTCTTGCCGCATAACGTTTATGGCAACATGCCGCTGGGAAGCGAGATGTTCAGCCTGCTCGCCATGGTGCTGGTCGACGACTGGTGGCTCGGCGCGCTCGTCGGCAAGACCGTCATCGCCGCGTTTGCGCCACTCGCGGCCCTGGCGCTCGTCGCGGCCGGCCGGCGTTTCGCTTCGCCGGGGGCGGGCACCGTCGCCGCAGTGCTCTATCTCTCGGTGCCCTGGGTCTCGGTGGTGTCAACCAGCGGGCTGGTCGAAGGGGTGCTGGCCTTTTACTTGTTGCTGTCGGTTTACGCGGTTCTGCTCTGGCGGCAGAGAGAACGGAGTTTGGCAGTCGCCGCGGAAGGTCCGCCCAGCGCCGCGCGAAAATGGGACGCCGGCGACGGGCAACTCGTGCTCGCGGGTTTTTGCTCGGGTGCGGCCGTGTCGTGCAAGTACCCGGCGATGATCTTTGTGGCGCTACCGCTGGGCCTGTTTATCGCCTGCACGTCTCCAAGGCGTCCGGCAAGGCCCCTGGCCGTGTTCGTGTTGGCGTTGCTGGCCGGTTGCGGGCTGTGGTTTGCCAAGAATTGGGCATGCACTGGCAATCCCGTCTATCCGCTGCTTTACGACTGGCTGGGCGGGGCGACGCGCACGCCCGACAACAATGCGCGGTGGCTGCAAGCGCATCTGCCGCATCAATTCACCTGGTCGTCCTTGATCGGCAGCTTGAGCTTGGTGGTGTTGAAGAGCTCCTGGCTCAGCCCCATCATGGTCCCTTTCGCGGTGTTGGGCTTGCTGGTCCGCCGCTACCGTCGGTTGACGCTGACCTTGGCGGGTTATTTCGTCTACATGATCGCGACGTGGTGGCTATTTACGCACCGCATCGACCGCTTTTGGGTACCGGTGCTGCCGGTGTTGGCCTTGCTGGCAGGAGTGGGGGCCGTCTGGTCCACCTCGCTCGCCTGGCGCCGGACGGTGCTGAGCGTGCTTGTCATTGGGCTTTCGATCAGTTTTGTTTACGACACGGCCCAGGAGCTCACGTACAACGCCTATTTTGTCAGCCTGTCGGACGCGCGGCACGACTTCCGCCGAGTGAACGAATTTCACTCGATCCTGAACGAGCACGTGCCGCCGGGCTGCACGGTGTTGTCGGTCGGCGAGGCGCAGGTGTTCGACATCGCCGTGCCCGTGCTCTACAACACCGCCTTCGACCAGAGCGTGCTGGCGACGATCTGCGAAGGACGGAAGCCGCAAGAAATCGACACGGAGTTGACGCGCCGTGGGATCTCGCACATTTACGTGAACTGGTCCGAAATCTTCCGCTATCGCCAGCCGGGCAATTACGGCGGAATGCCCGAATTCATCACCCCCGACTGGTTCGCCAGGTTGGTGGACCACGGCGTTTTGGAGACTCCCTGGACGAACCCGCTGCTTCCCTATCAGGAGATCTATCCGGTGACGGCGGTGTGTGCCGTGGCCCGGCGCGGCCTGGAACCACAGGTCACCACGGTCAAGGCGGAGTAGGCCGGAGGAGGTGCCAGTCAAGTCGCCCGTTATACTTCTCGCGGCCGAG
This sequence comes from Pirellulales bacterium, assembly GCA_035533075.1. Lineage (NCBI taxonomy): Bacteria > Pseudomonadati > Planctomycetota > Planctomycetia > Pirellulales > Pirellulales bacterium. The sequence continues at coordinate 16,838 of DATLUO010000259.1, forward strand.
AATGAGGCGTTTTGCCACGAGGAAAAGCGGTGGCTGGGGCAGAGCTTGGCCAAATAGCGGCTGGCGCCTTCTACAGCGTGACGGCCAAGCGATGCCCCGGTGCGTCGAACCGGGGCATCGCCTGGCCGCCGAGATGAACGGAGTGCCAGCCTCCACTTGGCCAGGCTCTGCCCCAGCCACCGCCGACGTCTCATTCTCGGCCGCGTGCAGTATAGCGAGTTGTCGGCCCTGTTGGATCCGGCCACCCCGCGGGCCGATTATCTTTGCACGCCGTGGCGGGCGACGTACAATCAAAACCAGGGTGCGAAGCGCGCCGCCGGCGGGTTTCGGCTTCCAGTCGCACTCCGCCGCCTGCGGCGAACGGTGTTATCTCGAGAGATGCTGTGATGGCCCCGATCAAACACGTGCAGTCGAAGCCAGCAACGCGTGAGCGCGCTCGCCGGGGCCCGGCGCTGATCGTTGCGGCTGCCGTGACGGTTGTCGCCGTCGGGGGATGGTTGATTCGCGGCGCGCTGGGGCCGGCCTCCCACGCCGAGCTGATCGTCGAGCGCGCCAAAATCGGCGCCTTCGTTCACGACGTTGTGGAGCGCGGCGAAGTCGAGAGTTCCGCCAACGTGAACGTCGTTTGCGAAGTGCAGTCGCAGAACTCCGAGGGGGTGCGGATTATCGAAATCGTACCCGAGGGATCGCTCGTCAAAGCGGGCGACTTCCTCGTGAAACTGGACGACGCCTTGCTCCGCACCGAACGGGCCAAGCAGGTCATCGCAGTCAACACCAGCGAGGCCGCGTTGGCCAAGGCCCAGAACGACCTGGACGCGTTTCGCATCGCCGAGCAGGAATTTGAGATGGGCACCTTCAAGCAGGAAGAAGCGAAACTCGAAAGCGAGCTGTTCTTGGCGAAGGAAAACTCCAACCGCGCCGACGCTTCGTTGATCTACAGCAAGCGGATGTGGTCGCGCGGCTACATCAACCGCGTCAAGGTGGAGTCCGACGAGTTCGCCGTCGACCGCTACCGGAAGGAACTCGAGGTGGCCGAAATCAAGCTCGACGTGCTCCGCAACTACACCAAGGCCAAGACCATGAAGAAGCACGAAACCGATATCAAAACGGCCGAGGCCGCGGTCAACTCCGAAGGGGCCAAGCATCAGGTCGAACTGGAGAAATTGGCCCAGATCGAAGGGCAGCTTGAAAAGTGCCTGATCAAGGCGCCCATCGATGGGCAGGTCGTCTATGCCGAAATGGAACGCTGGCGGTCCAATGGCGACGACGCGATCCGTCCGGGAACGCGCATCCGCGAGCAGCAGGTCATCATCCGCCTGCCCGACCCAAAAAAGATGCAGGTCAAGGCCCGCATCAGCGAGGCGCGGGTCGATCGCGTCAAGGCCGACATGATGGTGAAGATCGATCTCGACGCCCTGCCGGGCCTCGAGTTGCAGGGCCGGGTGAAAAAGGTCAATCCGTATCCGAGCAACGACAACTGGTTCAATTCCAACGTCAAGGAATACGCCACCTTCATCGAGATTCTCAACCCGCCCCAGGCCCTGCGGCCAGGCATGTCGGCGCACGTGGCCATCCGCGTCGAGACCAAGGCCGATGTGTTGCAGGTGCCGGTGCAGGCGGTGGTGGAGCGCGGCAAGAAGTTCTATTGCCTGGTGCGCGGTCCACGGGCGAAGCTTGCCGCGCGTGAGGTACTGATCGGTTCGAGCAACGACAAATTCCTGGTGGTCCGCGAGGGGCTGGCCGAAGGCCAAGAGGTGGTGATGAACCCGCGGGCGCATCTGCAGGACGTCGGACTGCCGGCGGTCGACGCCGACGCGCCCAAAGTCGCCTCGCACGACAAGCCGACCGCGACCGGCGGGCCTCCGCAATCGGCCGCCGGAGCGGACGCCAATGCCGCCGCCAGGCCCGTCGCCAAGGCGACGGCAAAGCCGGCAACCGAGGCCGGCTCTTCGCAGTCTGCCGCATCAGGACCGGGCGGATGAACGTCTTCTGGCTGCGCACCTGGTCGTTAGGGGTCAAGAACCTGCTCTTGCACCCCTTGCGGTCGCTGCTCACTGTGGTGGGCATGTTCATCGGCGTGGCCAGCGTGATCTGGCTGTTGGCCATCGGCAACGGCATCAGCGTCGCCGTGCAGAAACAGATCGAGGGGTTGGGCGCCGAGAACATCATTGTTCGCTCGATCAAACCGCCCAGCGAGACGCTGGCCGGCCGCGACGGCCCGGTGCCCTACGGCCTGACGCGCGACGACTTCGCCCGGCTGAGCGAAACGATCCCCACCGTCGATCGTGCCGTCCCCGTCCGCGAGTTGCGTCGCGAATTTCGTTACGTCGATCGGCTGATCGACGGGCGGCTGGTCGGCTGCACCCCCGAGTATGTCGAGGCAACCAAGCTCGACGTCGAGCGGGGCCGCTTTCTGAGCGACGCCGACTTGCAAGACCACGCCAATGTTTGCGTACTGGCCGCGGGCACGGCCACCCGACTCTTTCCGTTTGAGGATCCCTTGGGTCGCTCGATCAAGGTCGAGAAGGACTACTACGTGGTGATCGGCGTAACCGAAGACCGCGCTCCTTCGGCCGGCATCGGCGGCTCGCTCGACTCGCAGGATTATTCCCACGACGTCTATATTCCCATCAGCGCGCTTTGGCTGCGGATCGGCGATCTGGTGATCACGATGCGCAATGCGTCGTTCGAGGGAGAAATCGTCCAGCTCAGCCAGATCACCTTGCAGGTCGACGAGGTCGAGCACGTGCTGCTCACCGCCGAGATCGTCAAGAACACGCTGGCCGACTACCATCAGGCGCCCGACTATGGAGTGACGGTGCCGCTGGAATTGCTGGAACAGGCCAAGACCACGCAGTTGATGTTCATTCTGTTTTTGGGCCTGATCGCGGCGATCTCGCTCTTGGTGGGCGGCATCGGCATCATGAACATCATGTTGGCCACCGTGACCGAGCGGACGCGAGAGATCGGCATCCGCCGCGCGCTGGGCGCCAAGCAGAGCGACATCGCCCGGCAATTCCTGATGGAAACGGTGGTGTTGTCGGTGGTGGGGGGCATCACGGGCATCGTGGGGGGTCTGACGTGCAAACCGGCGACGCGGCTGTTGCGTCGCGCCCTGGTCGAGTTGTTTCCCAGTGCCATGCGCAACCTGCCCGACGTGGTGCGCGAGCTGGAGCCGGCCGTGGTGAACTGGTCGATTCCACTGGCGTTTGGCATCGCGGTGGCGGTCGGGATCGTCTTTGGACTTTACCCGGCCCGTCGGGCCGCGGCGCTCGACCCGATCGAAGCGCTGCGCCACGAATGAGCGCGGGCGAAGATAGTGGGAGAGCGGATGAATCAGGGTGGTTCGGTGCGCTATTCAAGTCATTTGGGGTGCGCGGTATTCCGCAGTCGGCGCTGCTGGACCGGCAGGGAAGGGTCGTCTATTTGGGCAACCTGACCGAGGCCATCACGCGGTTGGATCAGGTGCTTCAAGAGTCACCCTAGTCGCGGCCGTAGCCCGCTTGCTCCGCAAGCGGAACGGTGTATGATGACCGAAAATCGCAGCCATCTCGCCTGGATCTCGCCTGCGAACGGCAGATCCGCCCGCCGGGCAACGCCGATCCGCTTGCGGAGCAAGCGGGCTACGGAGGACAATCGCGCCCACTTTCCAGCGATGGGCTCGTCCGCTACGATCAAACGCAATTCACCTCGAAGCAGTACGGCCAACCAACTCCGCGGCCCAGCCGCAAAAAGAATCATGGGCAACTTCTACGTGAACCATACGTTGCGAGGCCCCAGTCAGCAGGCGGTCGGCGAAGCCTTGCTCGGCCGCTCGGCCGTCGTCACGCCGATGCGCGATGGCTGCGTCGTCGTCTTCGATGAGCAGTCGGACGACCAGGACCCGGACGCCATCTCCCGCCTGGGCGAGCGTCTGTCGCGCCAGTTCGATTGTCCGGTCCTGGCCGTGCTCAACCACGACGACGACATCCTCTGGTATCAACTCTACGTGGGTGGCGAACTGATCGACGAATACAATTCCTGCCCGGACTATTTCGAAGCCGACGAGTCTTTCGATGGCGACGAGCCTGGCGGGCCGTCGGGGGGCGACGCCGAAAAGCTCTGCCGCGCATTCGGCGCGGGCAACGTTGCGGCCGTCGAAAAAGTGCTTCGCAGCTCGGGCGACGACAGCTACGTGTTCGCGGTCGAACGACACCAGGACCTGGTTCAGGCTCTGGGAATTCCGTCGTTTGGCGTGGGCGCCGGCTATCGAAATATCATGAATGGCGAGTCGCCCGACGGTCTCGCTGCGAAAGACCTGCTGAAGGTTACGTGAGCGGTCGCAGCCTTACTGGCCGACCAGAATCAGCCGCTTGCCGTCGGGCGTCCAGCAGGGATCTTCGTTGTGCGTTTGCGGGTTCTGTCCGCGCACCCGTTCCGGCGGAGCGAGGGTGTTCGGATCGAGTTCAAACAACTGCGTCACGCGGCGCGGCCCGTGCGGCATGCAGAACACCAGTCGGCTCGTGCGGCATGCAGAACACCAGTCGGCTCTCGTAAGGGTGCCAGGCGAACTTGGGAGACAGGTTCGTGCCGGAATAGCGGACTCGAATTCGTCGCTCGGCTCCGCCGGCATCGACCAAGACCAACTGCTCCTGCCCCTGCAGACTGATGCCCTTGAAGCAGATCTGCTTGCTGTCGGGTGACCAGCAGCCAACACACGTACTCGCCTCGCGCCGCCGACATCCCCAGCACCGTGGACTCGACCCAATTACCCGAGTGCCGCCGTTCGATCACGGTCATCCGCAGCCGCCGCGCGTAGGCCGCAAGCATCGCCGGCGTGGCGTCGGTCGAGCCGTCGTCGACCGCAATCACTTCGATCGTGCCGTCGTCTTGCCGGGCAACGCTTTCCAGAGCCTGGTCGACGAAGCCCGCGCGATTGAAGGTCGGCATGATGACGGAAAGCCACGGGCGTGTCATGACTCAATCGCTGATGCTCGAGAAATTCCGGAAGCATTTCATTCTGCCGCGTCCTCCGGCAAAAAAATGCCGTGTCGCGTGGCCGTGTACGGAGCGTCGACCGGATAACCTTTTGGCTTCGCCGCTACGTCGATCGACTTCCCGTCAAATTGAGCGAAGAGAGCCGCCGACGTAAGGCGGAAGGTGCCAAACGACCACTGCTTATCTGAGCATTCCAGCAGCAACCCCATCTCCGGATTTGTGCCATTGGCGAAGACGCCCAGTCGCCAGAGAGTCGCATCGACAACGCCCTTGAGTCCTTCGCCGGCTTCGCGGCTCTGGTCGTGGTATCGCAACAACGCATGGTCGGAAAACTTCAGTGCCGATTCGTCTTCGATTTCCGACGAACTCACTTGGAAATCGTCGATCGCGCCACGCATGATCTCCAACCGCCGGGCGGCGCGCTTCTCGGCCTTGGATGGCTGCGTTTCGTCGTCGGCGCCGAGCGCCGGCAAAAACGAATAGGTTGTCACGGTCCACACAATCAAACCGAGCATTTTTCTCATTTGGCGGCTTCCTCATTTTTTCGACGATCGAATATTGTTAGGTTGTCGCAGGTCGCATCACGGCCGCTTTCTCCGGGAGCGGGCCGGGCTGAGGACGGCTCGACTTATCGCTGGCTAGGCCGCGTCCGCCAATTGCCAACACAGCCGCGATTGCCAGCAGATATTGATCGGCCATCGACATCCGCGTGCGAGGTTGGCTTTACACTCGTCCGATCCGCAGCCGCGATCGTAAGACATTCCGTCTTTGCCGTCAAGCAGGCGGCGGTCGCCCGCCAAATAGGGCAGATAGCGTACGATCCTTGATTTCGCGGTGCGAACCAGGAATGATCAGAGGCTCGCACACGTGCGGCTCGCAGCGACCGTCGCTGCCGTCCACGACGTTGCGCAACCCGCGTCATCAGCTCAGAGATTCGATATGACATCACCCTCCGAAACGTCAAACAAACTCACCCGCGGGCATTGGCTCGTGCTGGCCGCGGCGCTCTTGGGCTGGATGTTCGACGGCGTCGAGCAGGGACTTTTTCCCTTGGTAGGCCGTCCGGCGATCGCCGACCTGTTTGGTTACGGCGACCAGCCGCTGCCGGAACAAGAGGAGCAGATCGCGCACTGGTTCGGATATATCATTGCCGCGTATCTGGTGGGAGCGGCCACCGGCGGAGTTCTTTTCGGCTGGCTTGGCGACCGCGTCGGACGAGTGCGGGCCATGACGCTGAGCGTGTTTACCTACGCGATTTTCACCGGGCTGTGCGGAGTGGCCCAGTCGGCCTGGCAGGTGTTCGCCCTGCGGTTCATCGCCTCGCTCGGCATGGGAGGCGAATGGGCGCTGGGCGTGTCGCTGGTCATGGAGGTCTGGCCGAACCAATCGCGCGCGCTGATGGCCGGCCTGATCGGCGCGGCTTCCAACGTCGGCTACTTGATTGATGGCCTGGTGGGCCAGAGAGCAATCAAGAATCTGCCCGCCATCAACGCCTGGCTCGTCAACGCAGGCTTGGGGGCCGAATGGGCCGATGCGCTCACCGCGCACAAAGGCTGGCGGCTGATGATGCTGGCCGGCACCGCCCCGGCGCTGTTGACCCTGCTGATCCGGCTTTTCGTGCCCGAATCGGAACGCTGGCAACAGGAGCGCGGCCGCGGCGGCACGGCACATTGGGCCACCAAAGACCTGCTCGGCGTGTTGCTCGGTTCGCTCGGCCCGGGGCTGATGATTCTCTGTTGGGCCAACGATTATCCGTTGTCTGTCTGCATCGCCGCCACTTTGGGCGGCGTCGCCGTGGCGATCGTCGGATACAGCTATCCGGTCGTCCGTTATTTGCAACGCGAAGCGGCCTTCAGCGGCCGGGCGGCAGCGGAGGCGAAACAGACCCTCGGCCGAATGCTGTTGGCGGCGGCGCTGGCCGGCACGGCGCTGTTGGGCACCTGGGCCTCGGCGCAATGGGCGGCGGCGTGGGCCGATAAGATGACCGGTCAACTCGCGGGGGCGAAGGAACTGACGCAGATGTGGTCGGCCATTGGCGCCATCGTCGGCACCATTGGCGCCGCACTCATCGGTGGCTGGCTGGGCAGGCGGCTCACCTACTCGCTGCTTTGCCTGAGCTCGATCGCCTCTCTCATCTGGTTCTACCAGTTCAATCCGGTCTTCAATTGGCGATTCCTGTTCGGCGGTTTTCTCGTCGGCGTCTGCACGGCGTCGTTTTATGGTTGGCTGCCGCTTTACTTGCCGGAGCTTTTCCGCACCGGCGTGCGAGCGACCTGCCAAGGCTTTGGCTTTAATTTTGGGCGCATCCTGGCGGCGGTCGGCACCTTGCAAACGGCCAATCTCATGAAGCAGTTCGAGGCGGACACCAGCCTTTTCGGCGTCACCTTGACCGGCGGCTATCCCCTGGCCTGCACTTCGATGAGCGTGATCTACCTGGTCGGCCTGACACTGATCTGGTTCGCGCCTGAGACGCGCGGCAAGCCGCTGCCGGAATAGTTCACTCGCGCAGCGACACGGTGCGGCCGCGCGATTCGCCGTCGATGGCGATCTTGTCTTCGCGGGCCAGCCAGCCCAGGGCCAGCATCACCAAATCACGCGGTTCGCCGCTCTGTTTGACGACCTGGGCCATGCTCAGCGGTCCTCGTTCGTCGAGCAGTCGCCAAATCACGCCCGCCGTCTCTCCGATCTGCTGAAAATCGCAAACAACACTCACTGTTGCCATAACGCAACTCCTAGCACATAAAATGCGCGGCCGGCGGCCCGGCCTTGGCACAGCACCGACAAAAACGGCCGGGCCCCATGCACAAGAATATAGCCCGAAAGGCGAAGAAAACTCAAGCCGCGTGAAGTAGAGAACTCGGCCTTGCTCGACTCAGCCCGAACGAGTATCCTGCAGGTCATTTCCGAAAGTGGTTTCCATCGTCAGCCCAAGTGCCGGCCAGTTCAGCGGCGCGAGGCGGCGGAGTTTGGCCTCCGCCGGCCTTTGCCTGCTTGCTCCGTTGGCACTGGCCGGCTGGTTGCGTCCCGATCCAAATGGTTTCGGCACGCACCGGCAGTTGGGGCTTCCGCCGTGTACGTTCGTCTGGTTGTTTGGAGTTCGCTGCCCGTCGTGCGGCATGACCACCTCCTGGTCGCACGCGGTACGCGGCGAATGGATCCAGGCGCTCGGCTCGAACGTGGGCGGAACGTTGCTGGCGGCGGCGGCCATGATCGCGGCGCCCTGGCTGCTGATTTCAGCGGCCAGGGGGCGGTGGTTGCTGGGACGGCCCGGCCACCGCGCGTTGGCGGTGCTGGCGGCCGTGCTGATCGCCGTCACGCTGTTGGACTGGATTTATCGTTTGGGAACTCAAGGATGAGGGATCGAACATGCGGAACACGGTGAAGTGTACGAGTTGGATGGCGATCGTTTGCGCCGCCTTCTGTCTGGCCCAAACCGGCTGCGTCAAACTCATGACCACCGTGGCTTACTTCGTCAAAGGAACGACCGACGACGCCGAGTTCGAAGGCTTCAAAGATAAGCGGGTCGCCATCGTGTGCCGGCCGCTCGTCGAGATGAAATACGGTGCGGGCACGGTCCCCAACGACCTCGCCACGCGCGTCGGCCAACTGCTCAAGCAAAACGGCAAGCGCGTCAAATTGATCAAGCAAAGCGAAGTCAGCAATTGGACCGATGAGAACCCGAACGAGGAACTCTACGCCATCGGCCAGGGCGTCTCGGCCGATTTAGTGCTGGGCATCGACTTGGAGGATTTCAGCCTTTATCAAGGCCAGACGCTGTACCAGGGCAAGTCACAGGTGCGCCTCAGCGTCTGCGACGTACACAGCGACGGCGAGATCATCTGGGAAAAGCCCATGCGGCAAGTGGTCTGGCCCGCACAAGGCGGGCGACCCGCCCAGGAAGAACCGGTGCAGCAGTTCCAGCGAGAGTACGTCGAGATTCTGGCCACCGAGATCGGCAACCACTTCTACGCCCACGATCACTTCAACCGCAATTCCGAACTCGACGAATAGCTCTGCCCCAGCCACCAACCTGCGGCGGTTGAACTATTTTGCGCTGCGCAAGGTTTCGGGCAACGTTGAGCCGAGGAACCGATAGCGGCAATAAGACCGGTCGAAGCGATACATGGCCACACTTGTGGCGGGCGTCGGCTGTCCCGTGTTTTCTCCGGTGAGCATTCGCTGGATCGTCTCGCTCACTGGCAGCGCAATCGTCGAGGGTGGTAAAAGCGGCCGCGGCACGTCATATTGAAAGCCGTCAAAGGGGCCTCCGATAAACTCGATCCGTTGCCGGTCGTTCGGTTCTCGAATCATCTGCGCACTCTCCACATTGAACGCCGGGCATGCACCCCTCTCACTGAATTTACGTGCCATGCCTCCCATTTGCCAAGGGTCGCAATAACCATGCCGGCCATCACGAGACGCTTCCTGACGCTCTTCGGCAGCCCGGCGCTATTGTTGGCCGCGGCCGCGTCGGCGGCCGAACTGAGAATCGAGACCGTGGCCGGCACCGGCAAATCGGAGGATAACGGCCGCCAGGGTACGGCGGCCGAGGTCAACCTCAGCCAACCCTTCGGCGTCGACTTCGGGCCGGATGGCGCGCTTTACATTTGCGAGGTGGGCCATCACCGCGTATGGCGGCTCGACCTGGCCGGTCGTCGTCTGAGCGCCGTGGCCGGCTCGGGACACAAGGGCTACGCGGGCGACGGCGGGCCGGCCACCGAAGCCGATCTCAATGAACCCTATGAAGTGCGCTTCGACAGCCGCGGCGATCTCTATTTTGTCGAAATGCGGAACTGCGTCGTGCGGCGCATCGAGAGTCGGACTGGCCGGATCTCGACCGTTGCCGGCACCGGGCAACCAGGTCTTGGCGGCGACGGCGGACCGGCCACCAAGGCGCTGCTGCGAGATCCCCACAGCATTGCCTTCGATCGGCGAGATCGCCTCTACGTCGCCGACATCGGCAATCACCGTGTTCGCCGAGTAGACCCGGCCACCGGCCGCATCGAAACGATCGCCGGCAACGGAGAAAAGCAGTTACCTGCCGACGGTGTCAAAGCCGCCGGACAGCCGATTCTGGGGCCGCGGGCCCTGAGCATCGTGGGCAACGATCTGTGGATCGCGCTGCGCGAAGGGAACTCGATCTGGCGGCTCGATCTTGTCGACGGCACGCTGCACCGCGAAGCCGGCACGGGCAAGAAAGGTTACTCGGGCGACGGCGGCCCGGCCCTGGAAGCCGCGTTCGACGGCCCCAAGGGAATCGCTTGGGGCAGCGACCCCAGGGAACTGTTCATCGTCGATACGGAAAACCACGCGGTCCGAGCGATGGATCCGCACGTCGACCAAATCAAGACCATTGCCGGTGGCGGTCCGGCGACCGGCGGGTATGCGGGCGACGGCGGGCCGGCGAGCAGGGCCAAGCTCGATCGTCCCCACGGCATCTGCGTCGGCCCCGACGGAAGCATTTACATCGGTGACACGCTGAATCATCGCGTCCGCCGGATCTTTCATTCAGACAAGTAGGGCGATGGCTGGGCTGATTCCGCCCGCTGCGCTTCGCCGGCGATGATCAAGCCGTCGCCATCCAAGTCGAGCGCGCGAAACTTGGCGTTCGTGCCCGGAAACTCTTCGCGGCTGATCTCGCGGTCGCCGTTGACGTCCATGCGCAAAAACCACTTTGGCCGATCGACGGGTGAATTCGCAACCGTTGTTGTCTGGCCGGACGACGGCGTTTCAGGCGGTTGGCCGCGGCCGACGACGATCACGAGCGCCGCCGGCAACTCGTCGGGCGTAATTCGCCCATCGCCGTCCGCGTCGACGCCGCGCAATGCCGAGTTCGCGCCGCGCAGCTCGCGAGTCGTCAAGCGATGATCGTGGTCCGAGTCCAGCAACGAAAAGATGGGGTCTCTTTCGTCGCGGACCTCTGCATAAACCGTGTTGAGCTGGCTCGGCTTGGGCGGCGCGGCCGACTGCCCCTCGACCGACGCCGAGGGAGCGTCGAGGGCGACGCGATCGTCAACCGCAAATCGCACGCGGCATCCGGCCGACGACAAAACCACAGCGCCCGGCGGGTGCGAGGCCGGCAAGCGGATCGAGTCCGCCCGCGGTGAGTAATCAACCAGCGAAAGCTTCGGCAAGGGTCTGTCTTTCTTTCCGAAAGACGCCGACACGACCGCCTGCGGCCCGATGAGAGCGAGGTTGCGAATCTCGTCCGGGCTTAGCCTGCCGTCGCCATCCGCATCGAGGCGCCGCAACCACGACTCGCCGGAAGGAGCGGACTCGCCGTTGGGATAGCTCCGCTGGAGCGCATCGCCGACGACTTTCCAGTCGGCACCTGGGCCAAGCACGAACGCGGCCGCATCGTCTCGGTAGATCGCCGTTCGCGGTTGCGCAGCCAACTCGTCGCCCGCCAGCGAATCGTCCAGTTCGGGCCAACTGACGATGTGGTCGTCATTGGCGTCGCGGCTCATCAAACGCTGCTCTAACGCCGCCAGCTCCTTTTGGTCGAGCACACCGTCGTCGTCGGCGTCGAGCAGCATCCGCACGATGGATTGCCGCGCGTCGAGCAGGCCAGGCCCAGCCGCGTTTTTGAGTGCAAAGGCCGCTTCAGAACCTTTCACCTCGCCAATGAACCGGCGAGCTTCATCGCGATCGACCAGCCCGTTGTGGTTGGTGTCGTTGGCCTTCATGAACTCTTTGCGGTTCGCCATGTTGAGGGGCCGGGTCAACCGCTGGCCGAAAATGCGTTTCGGATCGGCAAACACTTCGCCCCAGGTCGGCCGGCCGTCGCGATCGCGGTCCGCCGCTTTGAGAAGTTCGTCGACCAGCTCTTCGCGCGGCGCCCGGAAGGGATGCCCGTCAATCGTGATCCGCAGCTCGACGATCAAAGGACCGCGGGGCAACAGCAGCAGGAGACGCTCGGCGGAGAGGTCGCGAGACTCCGGCGAAGGTGCGTCGGCGGGCATTTGGTCGTCGCCGGCAGAACCGGAATTCCGAGGCGACGGCGACGGCTCAGGTTTTATGACACCCGCGGCGGTCGGATGCGCGACCGGAACAATGGGCGCAGCGCGACGGGCATCGCCGCGGTCGCAGCCAAAGGGCACCAGTGCGAGCGTCATACACAGCAACGTGGCTCGATTCATGCGACGCTCTATTCCCGGTGCTCTGTCGCTCGTCGTAGGGTGGGACCAGCGAGCTTGCGAGCGCCGGCCCACCATTACCGACGTCGTTTGTGGTGGTGGGCCGGCGCTCGCAAGCTCGCTGGTCCCACCCTACGCCCACCGCGTCGTGCTATTCGGACCGCCTATCCCGGCGCGCCGGGACCCTGGAGAGCTACTTGGCTGGCGGGTCCGACGCCGATTCGCCTTCTTGTGGCCGGATCAATTCAAAATAGCGGCGGATCGTCTGGCGATGGCCGAGCGGAATCGGCTCGCTGTCGAGCACCGATTCTGACAGACGGCGATACTTCTGATACGAGTCGCGGTATCCGCGGCCCGCCTGCTGGCGGCCTTCGGGCGAGTGCGTCGTCTCGACTTCCGAGGGACCGTCATCGGCCGTCGGCCCGCTGACCTGCTCCAGGTTTTTCTTCGAGAGCAGGTTTGTTTGGTCGCCTCGCGTGTTGCCGCTGGTCGCCAGACCGAAGCTCTGCGAAGGCGATGTCGACTTCCGGGGCTGTTTGCCGCGCATCAAAGAATTGCTCTGGCAGTTGCACTTGCCTTCGGTGAGCCGCTTCAGTTCGGCGGCCAGCAACTCGTTGATCTTGCGCCGCCGCGCGTGATTCTTTACTTCTTTCGCCAGGCGGCGCGAGCCGCGCTGGAACTTTCCCTTGCCGCCCTTGACGCCGTCGGCCACTTCGCTGGTGGCGTCGGCCAGATCGCCCAGGCCGACCTCGCCCATCTGCTGGGCGCTCTTCTTCATCTGCTCTTCGACCGCCTTGGCTTCCTTTCGCTCCAGCGGCGGCTCTTCGAGCTTTTCCAGCTCTTCCGCGGCCTTGTCGAACTTGGCTTCGACCAGCGATTTGCCGGCTTCGGCCAGGGCCGGCGAGAGGCTCATGCCGGAGCCGAGCGACTCCAACTGGGCATCGACCAACTCGACGTTGTACTGCGCCTGCTGGGCCTGAATGGCCGACTGCATGTCGCTGAGCTTCGCCAGGGCCTCGCGCAAATCGACCCCCGGTTCCTTCATTTCGGCCACCTTTTCGCGGAGCATCTCGACCAGCTTTTTCATCTCGTGATTCTGGTCCTGCTTCGCCAACTCCTCGAACTGATTGAGGTCTTCTTCGATGTCGGCGGCGGTGGCGACGATTTCGGGCAGAGGCTCCGGCACGCCGGCTTCAACCGGCCGCGGACCAACCGGCCAGGCGACGAGCGCCACGGCAACGGCCAAAGCGGCCACGGCGGCCGGCAGCAGCTTGGGCATTCGCCAGGGAACCACGGCCTGCGGGTCGACGTGCGACAAGTGTTCGGCCGTGTCGCGCACCTGCAGCTCGTCCAGGGCGGTCTTTTCGGCCTTGCCGAGAAAAGCCAGCGCCGTGACCACGCGATCTTTCAAGCGGTAGTGCGCATCGACGGCCACGGCCGCGGAGTGCCAGCGCAGCGGCCAAACAAGGCCGACGAGAGCACCGACGGCGGGGCCACAGAGAAAGACGAGCAGGGCTTGCCACGGCGTCACCGGCCACTCGGCCAGCCAACGCCCGGCGCCCAGCAGCAGACCGGACAGCGAGCCGAAAAGCAGACCCGCAGTGGCCATTCGCTCGACAAACAGCCGGCGTTGCCGCCGGCGAACTTGCGCCAATCGCCCGTAGATCACACGTTCCATGGACCAACCCTCGCGTAAAAAGGAAGGGAGTCGGCAATGCGCTGACCGAATGCCGTGGATGATACCCCATTCGCCGCGGGCGAGCAAGAAGTGATGAGAACTTTTCGTCCTCGAAGTGCAACTCGAAGAAGCCGCGCCACGTGCCGCGCTCGCACAACTGGGTCACTCTGGCCGAGTGCAAACCGCGTCTTACAACTCAGCGTTGCACTACCAGCACTTCCACTTGATGGTCATTGCGGTCGTCGATGAGTGGAACCGAAAGCTCGGCTTGCTCGATCCCGTCGACCACCACGCGCTCAACCGTGGAACCACCGCCACGATTGTGTACGGTGATGTGGTAATGCGTCTCGCGATAGCGATAGTGGATTTGGAAGCTTGACCAATCCGCGGGCAGGCACGGCGCGAAGCGGAGCTTGTCGACTTCCAAAATCAAGCCCAACAGCGATTCGGTGATCAGCCGGTACATCCAACCAGCGGAGCCGGTGTACCAGGTCCAACCACCGCGGCCCGTGTGGGGCGCTACGGCGTAAACGTCGGCAGCCACGACGTAAGGCTCCACACGGTAAGTGGCTGCTTTGGCAGCCGTATTGGCGTGAAGCACGGGGTTAATCAGTGCGAATAGCTCCCAGGCCCGCTGCGAGTCGCCCATCGCCGCGAAGGCCATCACCGTCCAGACAGCCGCGTGCGTATATTGGCCGCCGTTCTCTCGCACGCCGGGAATGTATCCTTTGATGTATCCGGGATCGAGCGACGACTTGTCGAAGGGCGGTTCAAAAAGCTGAACGAGTCCAGCGTCACGGCGGACCAACAGCCGCTCGACACTATTCATGGCGCTCGCCGACCTCTCGCGCGTGCCCGCCCCAGACAACACCGACCAACTTTGCGGCAGGGCATCAATCTGACACTCCGGGTTCGAGGCCGATCCGAGCGGCGTGCCGTCGTCGAAATAGGCCCGGCGGTACCAATCTCCGTCCCAGGCATGCTCTTCAATGTTCGCCCGCAGACGTCCGGCTTCGATGGTGTATTTGTCGGCGATGGCGGTGTCGCCGCGCCGGCGGGCCAGCTCGGCAAACCGCACGAGCGAATCGTAGAGAAAGAAGGCCAGCCAGACGCTCTCGCCGCGACCCTGCGATCCGACCAGATTCATGCCGTCGTTCCAATCGCCGCAGCCCATCAGCGGCAGGCCGTGCGCGCCGAAGCGCAGGCCGTGGTCGAGTGCGCGGATGCCGTGTTCATAGAGCGTGCCGGTATCGCTCGAAAGCTGCGGCAGGTCGTAATACGATTCTTCCTCAGGCCGCAGAGGGCGGGAGCTGAGGAAGGGCACGCGCTCATCCAACACGCCGGTGTCGCCGGTGGCCGCCACATAACGGCAGGTCGCATACGCCAGCCACAGGTAATCATCCGAGAAGTGCGTGCGCACACCGCGGCCCACCGGTGGGTGCCACCAATGCTGCACGTCCCCTTCACGGAACTGGCGGCCGGCCGCGCGCAGCAGGTGTTCGCGCAACACACCGGGCTCGGCGTGAACAAGGGCCATGGCGTCTTGCAGTTGGTCGCGAAAGCCGAACGCTCCGCCCGACTGATAAAAGCCCGTGCGGGCCCACATCCGGCAGGAGAGCGTCTGGTAAACCAGCCAGCCGTTGGCCAAAAAGTTCACGGCCGGGTCGGGCGTCTCGCAATAGAACGTGCCCAACGTGCGGCCCCAGTATTGCCACACACGCTCCAGCGCCTGCTGGGCGCTCGCCGCGCCCCGGAAGCGTTGCACGAGCTGCCGCGCCTGCTCCACATCGCGGGCGGCCCCGAGGATGAACACCACCTCTTTCTCTTGTCCGTCTTCAAGATCGACCGGCACTTGCATGGCCGCACAGGGATCGAATCCCGCGCCCACGCGGCCCGACAATCGGATGCGACGCAACGCCGCGGGGTTCGCCGGCGTGCCGTTGCGGCCGAGAAACTCCGTGCGGTCGGCCGTCACCGTCCGCGTCGTTTCGCTAGAGTCGACAAAGGCGGTCCGCTCGCCGAATTCCGAACTATATGCGTTGCGGGCGAAAAGAGCGCCGCTCATCGCGTCCAGCTCCGTTACCACGTGCGGCAGCGTTTTGTCGCGAGACTCGCCCAAGACCCACTCCCAATAACCGGTGGCCGACAGGCGGCGAGTGCGGCCCGAGTGATTGGCAATCCGCAGCCGGGCAAATTTCACCGGCTCATCCAGGGCGACGAACAGGCACAACTCGCTGACGATGCCCTCTTCGGTATGCTCGAAGATGCTGTAACCAAACCCATGACGGGCGACGTAGGGCGCGTCGCCACGGGCCGGCATGGGTGAAGGCGACCAGAAACGACCGGTCTCCTCGTCGCGAAGATAAATGGCCTCGCCGCTGGTGTCGGTGACTGGATCGTTCGACCAGGGAGTTAACCTGAACTCGTGGCTGTTCTCCGACCAGGTGTAAACGCTGCCACTTTCCGACACGACCGTGCCGAATTGCGGGTTGGCGATCACATTGATCCAGGGAGCGGGCGTGGCTTGCCTAGGACCGAGCAGCGTGACGTACTCGCGCCCGTCGCGGCTAAAACCGCCTAGCCCGTTGAAATAGGCCAAATCCCGCGGGGGAGTTTCCACCGACATCGGCTCGCCGCGGCGGCTCAAAGGCTTGAGAGCGGGAACCGACACGTCGCCGCGGCCGCGGCGCTCTACTTGTTCGAGCAACGTTCCCGCATCGTCCAACAGGACGATCCGCGCGACCGTCTCGAGCAACGTTCGATCTTCGTCCGACATTTGCTCGCCGCGGCGCACGAAAATGCCGCCCGGCTTGTCGACCAGGGTCGCTTCCGGGCTGGCGGCGATGAGGTCCATGATCGTGTCTTGCAGCGTCTGGCGATAAACAGAATCGTCTTCGTTCCAGACCACCAAGTCGACACTGACTCCTTTCATCCGCCAATAGGCATGCGCTTGGATGGCCTGGCGCACCAGCTCGATGTGTGTACGGTCGCGAATGCGGACCAGCACGATCGGCAAGTCTCCCGAGATGCCATAGCCCCATAGCCCAGACTGGTTCCGCCGGTTGCGAGTCAACACGCTGGCCTTGGCACGTCGCAAAGCCGAGGTGTAAACCACCGAACCGGCCAGTCGCCCATAGCCCTGAGCGTCCGTTTCCGAGGCGTTGAGTTGCCGGAGCAGAATCTGACTATGGGTCCAGGCCAGCTCGAAAACACGGTCGGCCAATTGCGGATCGTGGTATTTGTTCATGATGGCCGCAACGGCTTCCCGCGTCTCGCCCACCCCGGTCACCAGGTCGACTCGCGCCGTCTCGTTGGGCCCGAGTTGGATCACCTGCCGGATACAAACCACTGGATCGAGCACCGGCCCTTGACTGCCGGAGAGTTTTTGGCGTCCGTCCATCGCGGCCGGCGAGGCCAGGCTCCGGCCGCGGCCAACGAACTTCAGGCGGTCGGTTTCGAACGAGGCTTCGCCCAGCGTCGTGCCACGGACCGTCATCAGGTGAACCAGCCAGGGAGGACGCTCGCCGGCCGACCGCGGCCGTCGGGTGCAAAGGATCGCCTGCCGGTCCGGCACCAGCTCGGTCTGCACGAAGAGGTTGCTGAACGCCGGGTGCGACAAATCGTGGCCTTGCGGCGCCAGGACCACTTCGGCATAGCTGGTCAATTCAATCGTCCTGGGCACGTCGGACCGGTTCGTGATCGTCATCCGCCGCAGCTCGACGTCGTCTTCGGGCGAAACGCTGATCTCGGTATGCGTGTCGATCCGTTCGTCGCGTCGGCGGAATTCGGCGCGGGCCTGTGTGAAAATCGCCTCATACCGTTTCGTCGCAGTGAGCGTCGGTTGCCACGCCGTCGACCACAGGGCACCGCTGTCGAGATCGCGCAGGTAGCAGAACGATCCCCAGCAGTCGCGCGTGGGGTCTTCGCGCCAGCGCGTCACCGCCAGATCGCGCCAACGACTGTATCCGCCGCCGGCGCTGGTAATCACCACATGGTATCGGCCGTTGGAGAGCAGATTGACTTCGGGGGCGGCGCCGCCGGGATCGGTCAGCACCCGCATGGTCCCCTGCTCTTCGGCCGAAACGGAACGCGTGGCGCTGGCCTCGGCGACGTGGGGAAAAACCATGGCACTGGCCTTGGGCACACGCTCCTGCAACAAAAGATCGGCGGCCTGCAGCATCGGATCGGACGCGAAGCGGCGCTGCATCGGCCTGTCGAGCAGCAGATACGCCAGCGACAACAGGGTCATTCCCTGGTGATGGGCCATGAACTGCCGGATGGCGACGCGGGGCGTCCCCCGCGGCATGCGCGATGGCGTAAAGTCGACCGCTTCGTAGAGGCCGTAGGCCCCGCAAAAGCCCTCGGCCGCCAAACGCTCCAGGTTACCGCAGGCCGCTTCCGGCGACACCATCAAGGCCAGCGCGCTGGCATAAGGCGCAATCACCAGGTCTTCGGCGAGTCCGCGCTTCAGTCCCAGCCCGGGCACGCCGAATGCGCGGTACTGATAGTTCATGTGCAGATCGACCGTGTTATAACCGGATTCAGAAATACCCCACGGCACACCACGCTGCCGCCCGTAGTCGATCTGCCGGCGGACGGCGGCGTGGCAGGTCTGATCGAGCAATGTGTTGACGTAAGTGGGCATCACCAAGAGCGGCATCAGGTACTCGAACATCGAGCCGCTCCAGCTCAACAGGGTCGCCGCGCCGCCGGTCGTGGTCAGCATCCGGCCGAGCGCGAACCAATGTTCCTGATCGACCTGGCCTTGGGCGATGGTGATATAGCTCGCCAGCCGCGCCTCGGACGCCAGCAGATCGTAGAAGCTGCCATCGAGACGCCGGTCATCGACGTTGTATCCGATGGCGAACAAATCGCGGGACTTGTCGAACAGGAACGAAAAGTCCATGTCAGCCAGTTCCTGGCAGCGGTTTGCAACTCGCTGGAGTGCCTGGATTCGATCGGCGGCGTGTTGCGAAGCATCGACGATCGACTGGCGCAACCGCGTGAACCAGCAAGTGGCCTGGCTGGCGTCGCCCGATTGGCCATTCGACGGCACAGCAAGACGTGCCGTGATGCCGTCCAGCATCGGAAGCAGCGACGATCGCATGCCAGCAACCTCGCGCAGACTCGGCGACCCTTGCAGCCGCGACAACAGCGCATCGAGTTCTTGTCGTTGCGGCCGGACTTCGTCGGGAGGAGGCGGCAACTCGGCCCACGGCGCCAAGTGCAGCAATTCCTGGCGATGTTCGATACACGTGCGCTCAAACGCGCTGGCCCACCACGACAATTCGGTATCGGCGTGCGCGGCCGCTTTTACCTGGCCCGCATCGACGACAAGCCGCGACAACAGCGTCGCCATGGCGCTGACCGTATTCGGACGGGCCTCGAGTTGCTGTCCGAGTCGTCCGAGCTTCCGCAGCACATCCGCGGGAGCGAGCGGCACACCGCGGTCTTTGCCCGGCCGTTCAAGTCCACGGGCCACGTCGAGCAATACGCCCAGCGTGTCGCGAAGGCCGGCCATGGCGCGCGAGGGCAGCAGACTGCTCTCGGCCAGCTCCAGCAGACCACCATGCAGCACCAGAACATGCCCGGCAAGATTGCCACTGTCGACCGTCGAAATGTAGTGCGGCCTCAGAGGCTTGAGCGAACGCGTATCGTACCAGTTGTAAAGGTGACCGCGATAGCGGTCCATGCGGCCCAACGTATCGAGCGTCTGTTCGGTGCGTGCGAGGAGTCGCCCAACAGAGCAGTAGCCAAAGTCGCAGGCCGCCAGGTTCGCCAACAGCGAGAGACCGATGTTGGTCGGGCTGGTGCGCGACGCGATGACGGGAGCCGGGCGTTCCTGAAAATTGTCGGGCGGAAGCCAATTCTCGTCCGCGGTAACAAACACCTCGAAGTAACGCCACGTTCGCCGCGAAAGTATTTCGAGAAAGACGCGCTGCTCGCTCGACAAACGAATCGGTGGCGGAGCGAGAGGACGGCTCAACCACCAGGCAGCGGCCGGTGACGCAATCCACAGGCCGGTCAGCGGTAATACGACGGCCAGCAACTCGGGGCGAAAGAGGCCGACGGCCAGCGTGGTGACGGCCGCGATGGCGGGCGCAAACCACATCGTTCGATAGAAGCCGGCTAAACTGTCGGGGGCGCCACGGTCGGCACTGCTGGCGGTTTTCCACTCCAGCAAGTTCTTCTTCGTCCAGAGAACGCGGACCAACGTGCGCGCGATCGCGTCGAAGCTGATAAACGCGTCGTAGGCCAGAAACAGCAAGGTAAACAGGACTTGCGCAGCTTGCTTGCCAAAGGCGTCCGCCGTCACTCGCAAATGCGCCATGAGCGGCAAGTCGCGCGGCTTGCGGGGTAAGTCGCTCAAGGCCGAGAGCAACGGAACCGCGCCGATCACCGCCAGCACGAAGACCGTTGCCGCCGTCCCAACCTGCGGCCCTGCCAGCAGCCAAGCGCTCAAGAGCAGCACCAACATGGCGATCGGCACGAGGCTGCGGCGCAGATTGTCGAAGATCTTCCACCACGACAGCGCGCTGATCGGGTTTTGGACTCGCCCGGAGGCCAGCCTCGGCACCCAGGGGAGCAGCCACCAGGCGATCTGCCAGTCGCCACGCATCCAGCGGTGTCGCCGGCTGACGTCGGTGAGATAGCGCGAAGGATAGTCTTCGTACAGCTCCACATCGCTCAGCAATGCCGACCGCGCATGGGCGCTTTCCAGCAGATCGTGGCTCAGGATGGCATTCTCGGGAAATCCGCCGCAGCTTTGCTCAAAGGCATCGACGTCGTAGATACCCTTGCCCACGAACGAACCTTCGCCGAACAGATCCTGATAGACGTCCGAAACGACCCGCGTGTAGGGGTCGATGCCCGCGTCGCCCGCGAACAGCCGCACGAACCACGAGCGCTGCGCGCTGGGCAAGCTCACGCCGACGCGCGGCTGCAAAATGCCGTATCCCGCCGCGACCCGGCGGCGCTGGCGGTCGAGCACGGGCCGGTTGAGGGGATGGGCCATCGTACCGACCATTTCCCGCGCCGAGTCGCGAGGCAACTGGGTATCGGTGTCGAGCGTGATCACATAGCGCACGTCCGGCAACACGCTTGTGTCGCCAACGACCTGCGAGAACCGGTCGCGGGCGCCGCCACGCACCAGCGCGTTCAGCTCGGCCAGCTTGCCGCGCTTGCGTTCATAGCCCATCCAGATCCCTTCCTGGGCGTTCCACCTCCGAGGACGATGAAAGAGAAAAAACGCGTCCGGGCGATGTTTGGCATACTTGGCGTTGAGCTGCTCGACGCCCTCTTTCGCCAGACGCACCAGCTCCTCGTCGGCCGGCATCGTTTCCCGCGGCGCGTCCTCGAAATCGGTCAGCAGGCCAAAATGAAGTTGCACATCGCGGTTGGCCAGAAACCGTACCTCGAGCGCTTCCAGCAGATCGGCCACGCCCTCGGCGCGGGAGAGCATCGTCGGCACCACCACCAGCGTGCGGTGCTCGGGCGGAATACCGTCGCCGAAGTCCATTTTCGGCAGCGGCCGAGGGGCGACGAACAGAGTGGCCAACCAGTTCACAACGCCGACGCCTAACTGGGTGGCGCACACGAGGGCGGGGATGAGCAGGACCAACGACCAGCCACGCGCGCCTTGCCAGCTCGCGGCGCGAAGGAACAAGTCCGTCGCGCCCACCGTCACCAAGAGTACACCGCATAGGTAGAAAAACAGCGGAAAGCGGCGGCCGAGCCTGCCGGCCAGCATGCGCGGGGTGACCCGCATCTGCTGGCTGCGCTCCAGCGCGACGCGGCCCCGATCGATCAGGTAATAGCCGACGTGTGCCGTTCGATCGTCCGGTCTCTCGGCCGCCACGGCCTGGGCGAGCTGAATCGCGTCGCGGGCGACGTCGTATTCCGATTGACCGCTTCGCTTGGCAACTTCCTCCACAACGTGCCGGTAGCGGTCGCGCGTGGCGAAGTCCATTCGGGCATAGACGTCAAGGGGATCCTCGCTTAAGATCCGCTCGACTTGGCTATGCCGCTCAACAAACGCCCGCCAGTCGTTCGCGCTGAGAAACCGCAGGCTGGTAATGCTGTTGCCCATCGAGACCTGATCGGCGGCCTGCGCCTGGCCCTCGGCCAGCACCAGCCGTTCCGTCGTCAGCCCCTGCTCCGACAGCCGGTGTTCGAGCCAACTGTTGGCGAAGGCAAAATGCGGGCTCTGCCCTTGCAAGTGCCGGGTCAGCTCCGCCAGAAACGCGCCCGACATGGGCGGGTTGGCGCGCGCCATATCGGCCAGCACCAG
>DATLUO010000260.1 GCA_035533075.1 Pirellulales bacterium
TCAACACTGAAACCGGTGCGGTTACAAACGCGCAGGGTGCGGTGATGGCCACCAATCCGGCCAAAGCGCCGTTCAGCGTCATACCCAGGTCGGGTTTGCCCAGGATCAGCCAAGCCGTGGCCGTCGCTGTGAGCGTCGATGCGGCCGCAGCCAAGTTCGTGGTCACGGCGACCTCGGCAATCGCGCCAGGATCGGCCGCCATTGTGCTACCCGGATTGAAGCCGAACCAGCCGAACCACAGCACAAAGCAGCCGATGGTGGCCAGCGAGAGATTGTGCCCAGGTATCGCGTTGACTTTACCGCCGGGTCCGTATTTGCCAATACGCGGACCGAGAATCAGGATGCCCGCCAAGGCGGCCCATCCGCCGATGGAATGCACCTGGGTCGATCCGGCAAAATCAAGGAACCCCCAGTCATTTTGCAGCCATCCGCCGCCCCAAATCCAATGGCCCACCACCGGGTAGATGGCCAAGGCCATGATGAAGCTGAACAAGATGAACGAATGATACTTGATGCGTTCGGCGACGGCCCCGGAAACGATCGTTGCGGCAGTTCCGGCGAACACGAGTTGAAAGAAGAACTTGGCCCAGAGCGGAACCGACGTCCAGCTCAACGATGCGTACACACCTGTGGTATCTTCGCCTCCGTTGACCATCCATAGCCCTTCCTGGCCGATATAAGGCGATCCTTGACCGAACATCAGGCCAAAGCCCAACAGCCAGAAACCGATGGTGGTGACGGCGAAGACGATGAAGTTTTTCGAGAGGATGTTGACGCAGTTTTTCTGCCGGCACATGCCCGATTCGACACAGGCAAAGCCGAGGTTCATGAAGAACACCAACATCGCCGTGACCAACACCCACACGGTATCGGCCATCAATTTCAAATCAGCCGGCGTCGGAGGCGCCGGAGCGGGTGCCGCGGCCGGTTCAGTCGCAGCCGCTGCCGGGGCGTCGGCGGC
This sequence comes from Pirellulales bacterium, assembly GCA_035533075.1. Classification (NCBI taxonomy): domain Bacteria; kingdom Pseudomonadati; phylum Planctomycetota; class Planctomycetia; order Pirellulales; species Pirellulales bacterium. Next base: position 962 of record DATLUO010000260.1, read on the forward strand.
AGGCTCGTCCTGCGCGCGCGCAAACACGCCGTAGCCGACCGCCAGAGCCAATGAAAGTAAACCCGTTCCAAACCATCGATAAACCGAGTTAGACCAGATTGTCGCCATAGCTTCACGCTTCCAGAAGGACCGTTAGGTAGAAAGAACCGCCGCCGAGCACTCGGCTGCGCTCGTCGATTGGACGTAGCGTAAGACAGCGCGGCCGTTCCCGGATGCCGCCCGGTTAAGCGATTGATGTGCCGGCACCCGATCGTGACTCATCGAACGCAGTCAGTTGGAACGAAACCCCTTACGCAAGAATCGCTTGCGCGCTATGTACCGCTGCGCAAGCCGCCCGTGGAGGGGCATGGTGTCGAATACTTTCGCCCATTTTTCAGGCAGTGACTGCTGACAAAGCGCGCAAAAAAACTTCCCCAAAAAGGGCACCCCGGCTTGGGCGAATGGCAAACCCATCCACCCAAGCCTTAGGGGCGTCCTTCCGGCTTGGCGGAAGCCAGAGACTCTTGGATCGTGGCAGACGATGCCGAGCGCGCATGCAGGAGGATGTGGGGTGTTGTCGGCCCTCGTATAGGCCAACGGAGAATTCCTATCGAGTCGCCCTTGACGCAGGCCGCCTCCGCTCCTAAAAGCACGTTCCACATCCTTGCCGGCCGATCGTGCCCTTGCCCATTCCATTCACCACCCCAGCTCGACTGCGCCCCCGCACGGGCAAAGCTCCCGCCTTCGCGCGCCGCTGGCGCCGAATCGTGTGCTGCCTCGCCGCCGGGGCCGTTCTCAGCACCGTTGGCTGCGGGCCTCTCGGCTATTATTCACTGGCACATTCCTTTTTAGCTCACCATGACGTCTTCAAGCCGATCGTGCCGGACGACTTCGACGGGGGCGACTGCGGCACAATCGCGGAAGGCAACGCTTGTTTCCATCGTAACGAGGAGGAGCCATGTCGAGACGCAAAACCGCACTTGCCCTGACGCTCGTGGCGCTATCGGCGATTGGATCGGCCGTGGCGGAAGGCACCATCTTTGGCAAGAGTCACCGCGGACGCCGTTCGCAGGGCGGCGGCGGGTCGATGAACACGGAGAACACGGTCCTCAGCGCCGACGGCACCACGCGCGTCAGCCTGAAAGTGCAACTCGAACGCGGCCTGCGGGCCATGCGACCGGTCGAGTTTCAGTTTCTCAAACAAGTGTTGCAGCAGGTCAAGGCGAACAAGCTGCCGCAAGACATGGTCGAGCAAGCGTTTCTGTGGGCTCAGAAGAAACCCGCTTATCGCGTGCAGTATTTCGAGAAAGCGCTGCAAGCCTTGGCCGAACGCGACAACATCAGTTTTCGAACGACCGTGTCGAGTTTCGATCCGGGATTCAATCAAGAGTAGTATAATGTGCTATGCCGCCGCCATCGACCGACGACCATTTTCAACGACTTGCCCGGCTGTTGGACCTCGAGAACCGCGCCGAAGCACAACGGGCCGTCGAGCGGCGGCGACGGCTGAAAGCGGCCGAAGCCGAAAAGACGGGGCAAACGCTGGTCGATTTGGCCATCATCGACGAAGAGGCCGGACTGGGCGGCCGTTACCTGATTCGTTTTGCCAAGCGCGGCCGCGGACTGCCTTGGACGCGGCTCGATGTCGGCAGCCCGGTGTTGCTCTCGCCGGTCGAAGGCGCCGCTGGACCCTGGCGCGGCGTCGTCTCGCAACGCACGCCCGACTCGATTCAACTCGCGCTCGACTACCTGCCCGATGAGATCAACGACGTCGAACGTTGGCGTTTCGACTTGGCCAACGACGAAATCGCGCTCGTGCGGCAGAAGGCGGCGATGGAACGGGCCCGCGCGGCGCGCGGCGACCGCCTGGCCGAACTGCGTCAGGTGCTGCTTGCCGAGCGCGGGCCGCGGTTCGCCGCCGAACGAGACGAGCCGCCGCTCAATTCATCGCTCAACGGACCGCAGCTTTCCGCGGTGCGCTTCGCGCTGTCGGCCCGCGACGTGGCGCTGATCCACGGCCCGCCCGGAACCGGCAAAACGACCACCGTGGTCGAGCTGATCCGCCGGGCAGTCCGCCGCGGCGAGAAAGTGCTGGCCTGCGCCGGCAGCAACATCGCCGTCGACAACATGCTCGAGCGATTGGTGGCGGCGGGCGAGCGCGCCGTCCGCTTGGGGCATCCGGCCCGCGTGCTGCCCGAACTGCAATCACACACGCTCGATTTGATGGTCGAAGATCATCACGACGTGGCTTTGGCCCACAAGCTTGTGAAAGAGGCGCTCGCTTTGTTCCGCAAGGCGGGCCGCTATACGCGGGCCAAACCCCAAGCAGGTTCGCGGCAGTCCACCCGGCAGGAAGCGAAAGCGCTGTTGGCCGACGCGCGGCGGCTGGAAACGCAAGCGGTCGAGCAGATTTTGCACCGGGCCGACGTGGTGTGCGCCACGACGACGGGCCTCGACGACGCACTGCTCGGCAAACGGCGGTTTGATCTGGTGGTAATCGACGAAGCATGTCAGAGCACCGAACCCGCCTGCTGGATTGCCATCAACCGGGGCGAGCGCGTGGTGTTGGCCGGCGACCACTGTCAGCTTCCGCCGACGATTGTCAGCGAGGAAGCGGCGGCCAAAGGACTCGGCGTCAGCCTGTTCGAGCGGTTGATGAACCGCTCGGCCGCCTCGATTTCACGGCGGCTGACCGTGCAGTACCGCATGCACAAGACGATCATGGGGTTTTCGTCGAACGAATTTTACGACGGCAAGTTGGTGGCCGACGCCGCGGTTGCCTGCCACCGGCTGTGCGACCTGCCGAGCGTGGCCGGCACGGCCCTGACGGAAACGCCCGTCGAGTTCATCGATACGGCCGGCGCGGGCTACGACGAAGAACAAGAGCCGGACGGTGAGAGCCGGCTGAACGTTCAAGAGGCCGAGCTGGCGATTCGCAAGGTCGAGGCGCTGTTGGCAGCCGGCATCCCGCCGCAATCGGTGGCCGTCATTGCTCCCTACGCGGCCCAGGCCCGCTTGCTGCGCGAGCGTCTTGAGGCGCCGGGGCTGGAGATCGACAGCGTCGATGGTTTTCAAGGCCGGGAGAAAGAGGCGATTGTGATGTCGCTGGTCCGCTCGAACCCGGCCGGCGAAATCGGTTTTTTGACCGACGTGCGGCGGATGAACGTGGCGCTGACGCGTGCCCGCCGCAAGCTGCTGGTGATCGGCGACAGCGCCACGCTTTCGAGCGACCCGTTCTATCGGCGGCTGTTCGACTACTTCGAAACCGTCGGAGCCTATCGCACCGTCTGGGAGGAACCTACGGAATAGGCGGCCAGCCGGGTGCCACGCCGTTGCTCGGCACATCGTTTGCGTCGTGCGACAACGCTCATGCAACGCAACGACGTTCGCCGACAAGCGATGGGCCTGGGAGAAACCGTCCGGCTGGGCTTCTTGTTCGGCGCGATCTATTTCATCCAGGGAATCAGCGATCCCAACACGGGGCTTCTGTCGCAGCCCGACAACTCGCTGTTGCGCGATTGGGGAAAGAACACCAGGCAAGTGGCGACGTTCGCGGCCTTGCTGGGCTTGCCGTGGTGCTTGAAACCGCTCTTCGGGCTGCTCTCGGATTTTGTGCCGTTGGGGCGCTACCGCCGCAAGAGCTATTTGATTGCGACCAGTTTGACCGCGTTGGCGGGCTTCGCCGCGCTGTATCTGACGCCGCTGGGCGAAGGCGACGAGCGCCCGCTGCTGGGCTGGCTGATGCTCGCCAGCCTGGGAATCATCTTTTGCGACGTGGTGGTCGACGCGCTGATGATCGAAACCAGCCAGCCGTTGGGCATCACCGGTCGCTTGCAATCGGTGCAATGGGCGGCCATCCACACCGGAACGATCCTGACGGGCGTGGTCGGCGGCATTCTCAGCGAAAAGCGGTTGCAGAAGGCGGGCTTCTTAATTTGTTCGGTGCTGATGGCGGCCACGTTCCTGCTGGCATTGCTCTTCATCGATGAGACGCCGCGACCGCCGACGCGCAACTGGCGAGGCTCGCTTCGCAAGCTAAAGCAGACTCTCAAATCGCCGGCCGTGCGGGCGGTCGGCCTGTTGGCCTTCGTTTGGAGCTTCAATCCTTTTACTCAGTCTGTGCTCTACATGCACATGACCGAAGCATTGGATTACTCCGAGGACTTCTACGGCAAAACGGTCTCCCTGATCGCGGTCGGCTCACTGGCCGCCTGTATTGCCTATGCGATTTACTGCCCGCGGGTGCCGATGCGTTCGCTGGTTCACCTCTCCATCGTGGCGGGCGTCGCGAGCTCTTGGGTTTACTGGTATCTTCCCGACCCAAAGGCGGCCGTGGCCGTCAGCGTGGTGTCGGGTTTCTGCTATATGACCGGCAGCATGGTTCTGGTCGACCTGGCTGCCCGTGCCTGTCCGCTCGACGCGCCCGGAACCTTGTTTGCCGTGTTCATGGCGCTCTGCAACTTGGGCGCAGCTGCAGGCACATGGTGCGGCGGTGCCCTCTACCACCTTGGCCGGAGTTGGGGCAGTGTTGCATCGTTCGACGCGTTGGTGTTCATCGCCGGCGCAACCACCGCAGCTTGCTGGCTCTTCGTGCCATGGCTGCCAAAGCAGCTCTTGGGCTTGGCCGAGGGACCCGAGCGCGCGTAACCCAGGCTCAGCGCACCGGCTGTTCCCGGTCATTCTTGTTCGCCTGCCGTTGCATTTTCTCACCCGCACGCTCGAGGCTTTTGCCGGTCTTATCGAGCACGTCGTCTCCCGCATGTTCGGCCCGCGACGGATCGAACGTCACCTCAACGCGGTTTTGCGGTCCCTGCTGGACAGTCAGCGCCCCCGTTCCCCACAGGACTCCCACGATGATGGCCACGACCAACAGCAGCCCCAGAAACAGGCCCAGTCCGCTGGGGCCTCGGTCTACGTATACGCGTTCTTCAACCATAATTGCACCTCCGCTGACGGTGGCTGCAATTAGGATGCCAGTCTGCCGGTTGCCCGAAGGCAATCAAGGCCGGTATACTCAATCGGAAGTATTCCGCCAATTGAGAAGCGAATCAGGGAGTAGCCAGGGCCACATGCCGCGAAAATCCAAGCACGAGGAAGACGACGAACCGGAAGAAAAGCACGAGTCGGAAGAAGACAAGCTGCTCGACGACGACGATATGCCGCTCGATGCGGCCGATTCGGGGGCGCTGACCAGCGCACTCGACGCCAGCAAGGTCGACGATGAGTTCGACGAAGATGACTTCGACGACGACTTCGACGACGACTTCGAGCAAGAACTCGACGACGAGCTGAACGAGGATCTCGGCGAGTTCGACGAGAAGATCGAAGGCGAAGCCGACGACGAAGCGGAGGAAGCGGAAGAAGACGACGATCTGCCCTTCGACGAAGCGGAAGAGCTCTGACGCATGCTGAACCTGCTGGCCCAGATCGACGAGGCGGTTGCGGCGGTGCGGCGGCGGTGGCCATCGACTGCCCGTGCCGGCATCATTCTGGGCACGGGCTTGGGGAGTCTGGCACAGCAGATCGAGACCGAAGCGACGCTCGATTACGAGTCGGTTCCCTACTTTCCGCGGTCGACGTCGATCGGCCACACGGGCCAGCTTGTGTGCGGCCGCTTGCAGGGACTGCCGATTGTGGCCATGGAAGGCCGCTTTCACGCCTACGAAGGCTACACGCAGCAGCAGATCACGTTTCCGGTGCGGGTGATGAAAGCGCTGGGGGCGGAGTTGCTGATCGTTTCCAACGCCTGCGGCGGCATGAACCCGCACTATGCCTGCGGCGACGTGATGGTGATCGACGATCACATCAACCTGCTGAACGGCAACCCGCTGATCGGCGTCAACGACGACCGGCTGGGGCCGCGGTTTCCCGATATGTCGCGTCCCTACGACGAGCGTCTCATCGACCGCGCCCTGGAGATTGCCCGGCGTGAGAACTTTGTGGCGCATCGGGGAGTGTACGTGGCCGTCACGGGACCAAACCTGGAGACGCGGGCCGAGTATCGTTTCTTGCGGCTGATTGGGGCCGACGTGGTGGGCATGTCGACCGTGCCGGAAGTGATCGTGGCGGCGCATGCGGGCATGCGCGTGTTGGGTCTCTCGGTGGTGACCGACCTTTGTTTTCCCGAATCGCTCGAGCCGGCCGACATCGGCAAGATTTTGGGATACGCGGCCGCCGCGGAGCCGAACCTGCGCAAGATCGTGCTGGGGGTATTGGACGCTGAATCGCCGAGGTAGGGTGGTACAAGCGAGCTTGCGAGCGCCGGCCCCCCAACGCCGGGTATCGCATTGGAATCGACGTCTTCTACCGCCATGCAGCTCAACGCAACCAAAGCGTCCGTGGCGCAGCGCGGCGAGCGGCGCACGCGGCGAATCGTGCGCCGCGCAATCGTCACCACGGCCACGCTGTTTGCCTTCGGATACCTTTTGATCCTGGTGCTCATGATGTTGGGTGAAGAGTCTCTGGTCTTCTTTCCGGACCGCAAGCCAATCGAAACGTGGGACCTGCCGGGCGTGGAACGGGTTCACTTTCAGGCGGCCGACGGCACGCGGTTGCACGGCTGGTATTTTCCGCACCGCGGTTCGCGGGCGGTGGTGCTCTTCGCCTGCGGCAACGGCGGCAACATCAGCTATCGCGCCGAGCGGCTGGCCCACTTCTGCCGACGACAAAACGTGGCCCTGTTCGCCTTCGACTATCGCGGTTATGGACTGAGCGAGGGACAGCCAAACGAAAGCGGCGTGCTGCTGGACGCCAGGGCCGCCCGTGCCTGGCTGGCCACGCGGGCCGGCGTGGCCGAGACCGACGTCGTGCTGCTGGGTGAATCGCTGGGCGGGGGCGTGATGGTCGATCTGGCCAGCCGCGACGGCGCTAGCGGGCTGATCTTGGAACGCACGTTTACCTCGCTGCCCGACGTGGGCGCAATCCATTTTCCGTTCGTTCCGGTGCGGCTTTTGATGCGCAGCCGGCTCGATTCGCTGAGCAAAATCGCCGCCTATCATGGCCCGCTGTTGATGTGTCACGGCGACGCCGATGAGATCATTCCCTTCGAGCTCGGCCGGCGGCTGTTCGAGGCCGCCAACGAGCCGAAACGGTTCGTGACGCTACGCGGCGTGGGCCATAACGAGCCGTTGCCCGAAGAATGGGACACGGCGGTGGATGAGTTCCTGTCGGGTTTGCCGGGGTCCAGGCAGAGTTAGGGCGTCTCAATCATCGATTGAGTTGGCCGTCTTCGAACGATGGCCAAGATCGGCGCGCTTGTATAAGCGGACGTCGATGCGTTCGATGGCAACGCTCCAAGTCTTGCTGAGCCCGGTGTTCCGGCTTGGAAACCGGCGCGCGGTCGCCGTTTTCCCACAAGCGCCGGCTTCAACTGGCAACCGTTGCCAGTTGGCAAAAGAGGGGGTACACTGGCACGCAACCGGACGAACTTTGCACACTGCAAATCGTGGCAGCCTTCCAAATTGGTTGGCAGCCTTCCAATCTCGTCGCGCGGGCAGCATTATCTAGCGACCGACCCGGTCACGGCCAGCGAATTGCGCGTCTTCGCGAAAACACGGGCCTTTTGCAGACGGGAGTTGCGCGCCTTCCCGAAAACGCGGCCGTCTTCAACGAGGGGTGTGCGGCGATCGTGGTGCAACGTTGCACCATCATTCCCCCCAAGGTATTTACTGTACGACCGGCGGGCCATGTCGCGCAATGAACTCTTTGATGGCTTTACGGGCGAGTTCCTCTTGTTCCAGCGTGTAGGCCCGAAGGAACTCGGCTTGCGGGGACTGTTTCAAGAGCAGTTCGCCGGCTTCCAACACGCCCCGAATTACTTCCATGCGTTGTTCGGGCGACAGGGCGCGAAAGCGGGCGGCCTCCTCCGCGATTACGTCGGCATCACTGGGAAACTTGATCGGAAGATTCATGTCGGTCTCGGCTCGCATTATCATGCAGTGTGACGCCATTGCCAACCGCGGTCAACGCCGGCCTTGCTGATCGGGATATGGCTCGAAGGCCGTGTTTGCACCTTTCCGGCGCGTTACAATTACGGACGCCGCCTTTGGTCGTGGCGGCGCACCTGGAGGAACGAGCGGCTATGGGTCGGAAACTTCGAGCATTCTCGCGTTATCGACCGCGCGTCTTGACGCTGGTCGTGTTTTGCATCGTCGCGGCCACGCTCGTGCTCGCCAATTTGAGCTGTGAACTCGTGAGGGCGGGAACAGGCATCACCCTGCCGATCAGGGGCATCTACGGGTGGCCGTTATGCTGGCACTGGCACAATCTGGCTCTGGGCACTGGCATGACCGGGGGACGGCATACACAGTTGGGGCTTTAGTGCGCGCCGTCTGACTGCGAACGTGGCGCTCTGGGTTCTCATGCTGGCCGCTTCAAGTGCGGCTTGCGAGTGGCTGCTGCGCCGTTACCGGCCGCGGTTGTGTTGGAGCCTGCGCACCATGCTGGCCGCGACAGCGCTGTTGGCCGCCTTCTGCGCTTGGTTTGCCGCGGCCCGCAAGCAGGCCGATCTTCAGGACCAGTTCATAACTGACATCAAGGGCGAGATCTGGTGGAAACGCTGGGGACCAGAATGGTTCGACTTTTTCGGTGCCGACCGTTTTCGGCGCCGAATCGTCGGCGCCAGTCTGCACTCTTACCGCGCCCTCGAGGATGCCCGCGTCGAAGGGTTTTTGCAGCGGCTGGCGCAATCGTCACGCCTGCAATACCTCTTCCTTGACGTTGAGCTACTGACACCGCAGATGGTAGACGCCCTCAGCGGCATGCCGCAACTTCGGATCCTGAGCATCGAAGCAGGTGCCGGGTTTTCGGATGACTGCTTGGCAGTCATCGGCAGGATGACGGAACTCGAGGTTCTCCAATTGGGAAGCAAGCCGGGAATGGGTGGCTGGACAGCAACGCCTCTTGCCACCGAAAGCCTGGCCTGTTTGAAAGGCCTGCGAAAGCTAAGGGCCCTCCATTTAGAGCGGACGTCTGCCGCAGTTCACGAAGTCGATCGCGGACCGCGGATGCTCAAACACCTGCCGACGCTGCCGCAGCTAGAAGTCCTCAACATTGGATATTCAGACGTTTGCGACGACGATCTTCCTTGTCTTGCAGTGGTGCCCCATTTGAGGTCGCTCAGTTTACTGGTTACCGACGTTACCCGTACGGGTCTGGCGCAGTTGGCACCCCTGGAATCCCTGGAAGAGCTGGCGATTGACGCGGACGCGGTGTCGGCGGCGGGGTTCGAATCGCTACTCGCATGCAGGCATCTCAAGAAACTTCACATCGGCGAAAGCTACCGGTTCGATCCATACGCCGAACTGCCTCTCGACGGCGGGACGACGGTGCAAGTGTCAAAGGGCGAATTCGACGGGTGCCTTAAGGCGTTGGGGACGTTGCGACGGTCCAAACCGGGGATTGTCGTCGACGGAAATCTTGGGGCGTTGGCTTGGGCTGGGCGCGGCCTTGTACCTTCAGAATACGGAGACGGGTTTGACCCTTGGCGTATCTGGGTGCCCGCGGCCGGCATCCGCTGGCTTACGCCGGCAGAGAAAGCAGCCGCCGACGCCTGGGTGGCGAAAATCGGGCCACCATTCCCTTGACTGATTCATTTGACGACAAAAAGCGCAGCGCCTAATCGATGCGGGGCATTATGAATTGACCACGGATGACGGATGACGCATGACGCCGATGGGAACGACATTGCACGACCGGCGAGGTAGAATGGGCGAGGTCACACGATCTCGGAGAAAAATCCCGTGCCATCCCCGTTTCCCGGCATGGATCCCTATCTGGAAGGCGACGATTGGACGAGCTTCCATGCGCTGCTCGTCACAGAAATCGCGCGCTATCTCTCGCCGCGGCTGCGGCCCAAATATGTGGCGCTGCCACAACGACGATTTGACGTGCTCGACGAAGACGCCGTCGCCATTGAAACGATCTATCCGGATGTTGGCATGGCCGCGGTTGAGTCCACCGCACGCCACGAACCGGTAGGCGAAGCGGTGGCCACGTCCCCCTGCGTTCTCGAGACCGTCATGGACCGCCGCGTCCCACAAATGTGGGTCGAAATCCGCGATGTCGCGGGTCGCACGCTGGTCACCACGGTCGAAATCCTGTCGCCGTGGAACAAACGCGGGCAAGGTCGCGAAGAGTACCTCGACAAGCGCCGCAAGGTGCTCATGAGCGCTTCGCACCTCGTTGAAATCGATCTCTTGCGCCGCGGCAAGCGGTTGCCCATGAAGGATGCCCTGCCGCCAGCCTCGTATTATGTCGTGGTTGCCCGTGCGAACGAGCGGCCGAAGGTGCAAGTCTGGCCGATCGCCCTCGACCACCCTTTGCCGACCTTCGGCGTGCCGCTGCTTGGAGGTGATGCCGACGTGGCACTCGACCTGCAAGCCTGCTTTCAGAATGTTTATGATCTGGGAGGTTTCGACCTGCTCGTCGATTACTCGAAACCGCCGGCCGTGCCGCTCCCGCCCGACCTGGCCGCTTGGACCACCGAACGGCTACGCGCTGCGCATCAGTAACACGACTGCCTGTTATACTGCACGCGAGGCAACGAGACATTTTCGGTGGCTGGGGCAGAAGCTGGCCGAGGGTGGCGCGGCAATCACAGAACGCCCCGTCGGCCAGCGATGCCCCGGTGGTGGCGCTACCGGGGCATCGCCGCGGCGGAGCGTCAAGTGGGGAACTGGCCGAGCGCGCGGCTCTGCCCCAGCCACCGCGATTGGTCTCAAAAACCGCCGCATGAAGTATATTTCGACTATGCTCACCAACCCCGCCACGGAGAATCCCGCATACCCTCGCGGGCGGCCGCGCGTCATGGTGCTGGGGTCGGCAGCCCTGGCCTCGGTCAACGCTCAAGCCGACCGCCTGCGGCAAACAATCGAACGACATGCCGACCTCGCACTGTGGGATCTCGGATTTCAGACCGATCTGGCCCACGTTGATGCCGACCTGGCCATCGTGCTGGGAGGCGACGGTTCCATTCTCCGCGCCGCCTATCAAATGGGATACCGCCAGGTGCCGGTTGTCGGCGTCAACTTGGGCAAGCTGGGATTCCTGGCCGATCTTTCGCCCGATGAATTCGTTGCCGCCTTTCCGAAAATCTGCTCCGAGGCGCCGCGCGTGGTCGAGCACCTGATGCTCGATTGCCGCTTGCAAAAGCAGGGCGCGGCGGACGCCGCAGGCCAATTGGGGCTGAACGAGGTGGCGATTCTCGGCGGCAAACCGTTTGCGATGCTCGAAGTCCATCTCTACGTTGACGCGGAATTGGTCACGACCTATAGTTGCGACGGCCTGATTGTCAGTACGCCGGTCGGATCGACGGCCCATAGCCTGTCGGCAGGCGGGCCGATCTTGCGGAAAGACCTGCAAGCGTTCGTCATTTCGCCGATCAGCCCGCACGCACTGACCAATCGTCCGGTGGTCGATTCGGCCGATCGCGTCTACGAGTTGGTGGTGCCGCGTCCCCACGCCGGCACCGCGGTCGTGATCGACGGCCGGGTGTTCGCCTCGCTGGACGCGGGCGACCGAATACGGATACAACGAGCAAGCCCGCGGTTCAAGCTGGTGGAAGTCGCCGGTCACAGCTACTACCGCACGTTGCGTCACAAGCTCGGTTGGAGCGGAAGCCTGCGGTCGGGCGACCCGCGGCCGGGGTAGGGCCTGATTTACTGAACTCGAAAGGATGCGAGTGTCATGTTGCGGTTCACGATTGTTCTGACACTGGCCACTTCGGTGGTCTGCGGTTCTCTGGCATTCGCGGGCAGCCCCAGGCCCAAGCGAACCGCACAGCCCCGCAAGCCCGCCGCGCCAGCAGCGCTGCCGGCCAAAACAGCCTCTGCCAAGCCGGTCGCAGCCCAGCCGGCCGCCGCCGCAACCCCTGCCGACGATGCGCCGCAGGCGGGCACCAAGTCGTACAAGCTGCGGTACAAGTTCCGGCCCGGCGAAACGATGCGTTGGGAAGTGGAGCACCGGGCCAAGGTGCGAACCACCGTGCAGGGATCGACGCAGACGGCCGAAACCTTCAGCAGCTCCATCAAGGTCTGGAAAATCGAGTCGGTCGACGACGAGGCGAACGCCAAATTGATCTACTCGGTCGAGCGGGTCGACATGCGGCAGAAATACGACGGCCGGCAAGAGACGCACTACAACAGCGACACCGACGAAGCGCCGCCGCCCGGCTACGACGGGGTGGCGGGCGCGGTCGGCAAGCCGTTGGCCGAGCTGACGCTGAACCCGCTGGGCGCGGTGGTGAAACGGGAAGAGCGCTATGTGCAGGCCGCGCCGCTGCAAGAGAACGTCACGCTTCCGTTGCCGGAAAACGCGGTCGCGGTCGGCGAGGAATGGACGATGCCGGCCGACATCACGGTGACGCTGCCTTCCAAGTCCACCCGGAAGATCAAAGCACGGCAGCTTTACCGGCTCGACGCGGTCGACGACGGCATGGCTACGATCCACCTGGAAACGCAGGTGCTGACTCCTTTGAACGATCCGGCCATCGAATCGCAGCTCGTGCAGAGCAAAGCCAACGGCACGGTGAAGTTCGACATCGCGGTCGGCCGCATCCTGTCGCAGCAAAGCGACGTCGACGAGCACGTGTACGGCTTTCAGGGACCGGCCAGCAACTTGCACTACGTGATGCGTTTTAGCGAGAAGCTCTTGCCCGACATGAGCCGGGCGGCGGTTTATCCGCCCGCACTGAAGCAACGGACAACCAAGTAAGGTCCCACTCTGGGCTGAAGGCAAAACCTGGAACTATCCGGAGATGGCCCACGGCTGCCTGCATCGTCGCAACGAGCAGGAGATCGCCTGCTATCGGCTTGCCAGCAACAGCTCGAGATAACTGCGGCGCTCGTCGCGGTCGAGTTTCAGTCTCACTGCCAGCGACGTCAGGCACTGACGGGCGGCGGCCAAACCGTCGTCGTCGGCCGCCGTCTCCAACTCCACAAAGCTGCCCAGCGAATCCACTTCGTCGAGCGCAATTTCGACGTCGTGCCCTTGCCACTCGATGACGGCCGCCCGACGGTGCTTGCTCACCTCCGCAACCGGCCGGAAACCGAGGGCCTCGAGCAGGGCTGCGTGCCGTTGCGCGCCTGCGAGTCCGCCTGACAGCTCCACCTCGATCTCCCGCCGCGTCTTGGAGCTCGAATCGATCTTCGGTCCTTTGTAGGTCATCGAAGCCTTCTCACCGACTCGCCGAATGCGCAACGCCTCGTCGCTCGCCGCGAAATCACGCGCAGGGTGGGAATAATAGGTGTCGACCTGCTGCTCACGCGGGCCAAACGCGCCGCCCACACCGCGAATGCCCTTGGCCAGCGGGCCCTCGTCTTCGATCCGGTATTTTCTTTCGACTTCGTACTTCACGTTGGCGTCACCGATGATGTCAATCGCGTCAGGCGCGGCTTTCGGCCGTCGACGAGACCATCGCCGCCGAGCGCGGGACGCCGCCGGCGGCGTCCTCGCGCGAGACCTGGGCCTCGAGCACCCGCTGACGGCGGAGCTTGCGCACCAACACCCGCAACCCTTGTGCCCGGACAATGTCGCCGCCGCGGGGCAGACGTTCCAGGTGGGCGCTGATCCAGTCGTGCAATGTGCGGCATCCGCCCGGCAGACGACTGCGGTCGAGCTGGACGCCGGTAATCTGTTCCAGCCGGTCGAGCGTGATTCCACCCCCCATCACCCAACCCACGCCCACTTCGGCCACGTGGCCGGGCACGCGGTCGTATTCGTCTTCGATGTCGCCGACCAGCTCTTCCAGAATGTCTTCCATCGTCACCATGCCCACGATTTCGCCCGCACGGTTGCGGACCAGGGCGATGTGGACGTGTTCGCGAATCATGCGTTGCAGGCAGGCCGCGATGGACAACTCCTCCGACAAGTCGGGCATGGAACGCATGATGCCGCGCAACGACGGCTGGTCGGGCGCCAGCCGCAGCTCGGAAACGATGTCCTTGAAGTTGACGTACCCACAGATGGTTTGCGGGTCGCCGGGCTTGGCGCAGACGGGAAACCGCGTGTGCATGTCGGTATGGGCCAGCACCAGGCTCTCCGACATCGACTGCGAGAGATCGAGCGTCACCACATCGCGCAGCGGAATCATGATCTCGGCGATCGACCGGCTCGACAGTCTCGCCGCGCCGAGAATGATCTTTTCTTCCTGCCCGCCGATCAGGCGCGACGTGCGGGCCAAGGCCACCACGGCCCGCAGCTCCTGCATCTCGGTGACTTCGGCTTTGTGCCCCTCCATGGTCGGCGTCCAGCGGCGTTCGCTCCAGGAAAGCAGCGTTCGCACCGAGCCCTCCAGCACCCAGACCGCCGGATAGACGACCATCGTCAAGGCACGCATGGGCGGCGAGAGCTTCAGGCAGACCCATTCCTTGTGCTTCAGGGCGAAGACTTTCGGTATCAATTCACCGACCACGATGGTGACGGCACTGAGCGGAACCACGACGCAGGCGAGCGACAGAACTTGCGCCGTCCGGTCCGAGAGTCCGAACGCCGTCACCAGGTAGGGCACGATGAATTCGTCGGCCTCCGCGCCGCCGGTGGCCGCGGCAATCGCGCCGACGAGCGTGATGCCCAACTGCAGAGCAGCCAGGCTCCCTTCCATATTCTGCTTCATGGCGAGTGCCGCCCGGCCGCCGCGTCGGTGGGCATCGGCCAGGGCCTTCAGGCGGCCCAGCGAGGCCGAAGCCAGTGCAATCTCATAGGCGGCGAAAAGGGCATTGCAGCCAACCATCGCAGAGATGATGACCCAGGAAGCCGCCGTCATTGAACTCCTCAGTTAGAACCAGGTTTGGTCGCCGCATCCGCGCGGCGCGTGCCTCCATTCTACCCGGAGTTGGCCGCGCCGCGGAAAGATGGTGGCAGCCGAGCGATTAAGTGTATAATAGCCAATGGTTTATACCAATCCGTCAGCCCCGAAAGCGCGTCATTCATGGACATTGACTCCGAGATTCCGCGGTCCCGGTCCCGTCTGCCTTGGTTCTGGATCGTTCTGGCAGTGGGCGCCGGATTGTTGGTCCTCCGGCTGTCGACCTCCGGCCCCCTTGCTCCTTCCGGTCGCGACTCCGGCGGCGCGCATCCTGGCGTCGGCAAGCGGCTCACCTCGCTTTCGCTACGGCCTTTGACCTTTGCCGGCGATCCGCTGACGCTCGACGACCTGGCGGGAAAGGTCGTGGTCTTGAACTTTTGGGGAACATGGTGTCCGCCGTGCCGGGCGGAGTTGCCCCACGTGGCTGAATTGGCGGAACATTATCGAAACGACGACCGTTGCCGCGTGCTGGCCGTATCTTGCGGTTCCGGCGGCACGGATCCTGTCTCGGACTTACCCGATCTGCACATGAACACCCAGCAGCTTCTGGAAAGCATGCACCTCGAGTTGCCTTCCTACGCCGATCCCGATGGTCGCACGCGACGGGCGGTGGCGCAAGCGGTGGGGTTCGACGGCTACCCGACCACGCTGGTGGTCGACGCTCAAGGGATCGTCCGCGGCATCTGGACCGGTTACGGGCCGGGCGTCGAGAAAGAGATCGCCACTCTGGTGGCGACACTGTTGGGAGGCTGACATCACTTTCGCAAGCCGTGGATCGCGCCGCCGATTTGCTCGTGAACGTCGTCCGTCTGACGTACCACCAACACGTGCCAGGCGGGCCAGTACTTGACGGTGCCTTGCCCGCCATTCACGTCCCAACTTTGCGGGGCGATGGTGGCTTGAATCAACTCGACCAGTGCTTGACCGTCGTCTTGCGGCGCTCCGCCACGCGACTGGGCGGATTTGGTTGAAAGTCGTACCTCGCCCGCAGTCTCGGCCTGGCTCCCGACTTCCGCCTGCAAACGATCGACCTCGCGTTGGGCCGTCACGTCGCGGCGAATCAACTCGGCAAGTCGCGACAAACGGCCTTTCAGCCGGGCTTGCAGTCGGCCCCGCTCGCTGGCAGAGATCGCTTTGGCGCCGGCGACTTGAGTGTAAAGCGGAAGCAATTCCCTTGCTTGCCGGCGGCGCTCGCCGGGCGTCGCCGGCAACGCTTGCTCCAACGCCCGGCGGACTTCGCGCCGCACCTCGCCCGGGGCTGCGGCGGCGCTTTGCGGAGCCCGCGCTACAGAGTAGGAAGCGTCCCCTGCAAGAGCAACGACCGGCTTCGATATGGCGGCAACGCAAGGCGCCGCCAAGATCAACGACGCACGTAGCACGAAACGCCAACGCATGACTAGACCTCCCTTTTCGAGTCCACTCTATAGTGTACCGAAGGTGACGGGCAACTCCAAGGCAGCCGCCAACCGCTTCAGATACTGGCGCCGAGGAATCTCGACGGCGCCAAAACGCAGGGTGTGCGCCGTGAGCTGCTGGATATCGACCAGCGCATAGCCGCGCGCCTCCAAGTGGTCCACGAGACGCACCAACGCCACTTTCGAGGCCTCGCTGACGCGATAGAACATCGACTCGGCGGAAAACAGCCCCGCCATCGCCACGCCATAGATTCCTCCGGCGAGCCGGCCTTCGTGCCACGCCTCGACGCTGTGAGCATGGCCCTGCCGATGAAGCCGCACGTACGCTTCGCGCAGATCGGGCGTGATCCAGGTCTGGTGTTCGCGGTCGCCGGCCGTGGCGCAGCCGTCGATGACGCTCTCGAAGTCACGGTTGCAAGTCACCTCGAAGCGGTCTCCGCGGCAGGTGCGCGCCAACCGGCGTGGAACGTGAAACTGGTCCAGCTCGATCACCGCCCGCGGATCGGGCGACCACCAGGCCAGGTGCCCGTCGCTGAACGGCCAGGGGAAGATGCCGTGCCGATAGGCGTCCAGCAGCCACTCGGTCGAGAGCTCGCCGCCGATGCCGATCAGGCCGTCGGGCGAGGCCGCGTCGGCGGGAGGAAAGATGTGGGAGGTGCGCGAGCGAGCTCGTGGTCGCGGTGCCGGCATGGTCAGCGTGATTTCGCCTTGATCTCGCCGTCGAGCTTCTCGACCTCGGCAGAATTGAGATACCGGATGACGACTTGCT
The DNA here is from genome assembly GCA_035533075.1 of Pirellulales bacterium. Taxonomy (NCBI): domain Bacteria; kingdom Pseudomonadati; phylum Planctomycetota; class Planctomycetia; order Pirellulales; species Pirellulales bacterium. The sequence goes on from DATLUO010000260.1 coordinate 17,928, forward strand.
CGGTGTCGTCAAAAAGCTTGTCGATCTTTTTCTGCATCCGCTTGTCTTCGTCCAGCGACCGTTGTTTCCGCACGCGGATCTCGTTGATGTAATCCTCCTGCCGGCCCATCGAGCGCAGTTCGTCGAGCATGGCTTTGGCCTCGTCGATCTTGTTGTCTTCCAACCGGGCGCGAATTTGGGTGATCATCACCTGGCGGCGGGCAATCAGGTCGACGAAACCCTCTTGTAAACCAACGATAATCCCTTCGGCCTCCAGCCGCTGGTCGTCGTCGGGAATCTCCACTTGCATTCGCGGGAAAAGCCCCGGCACGATCGGCAAGCGGGCCAGCGCATCGCCTCCGTGCTTCACCAACAAGATCCGCACGGGGCTGGCGTCGGATTCCACGCGCAGCTTGCCGTCGCCGTCGGTGCGACCGACCAATACGGTTTCGGGCGACCCGGCTGGATGGGCGTAAACGGCATAGCCGGCCATCGGCCGCACGGTCTTCGGGTCGTTGTTGACCATCCGCGACCGCAAATCGAGCTCGGTCGAGCCGCCGGTGGGCCGCACCAGCACGGCCAGCGACTCCAAGTTGCCGCGGCGCCGCCCCGTGAGCGGGCTGCGCAGCCCGGTGTGCAGTTGGCAGGCGATCTCGGCGGCGTTGACGTGCTCGACCATCAAGTAGGTCCATTCGATCGGCATCAGCTTTTTAAGCTTGCCGGAGCGGTCGTTGAACCGCAGCACGGGCCGAAAGACGTCGCCCGGTCCGGCGAAGGCGATCGACGGATCGATCGGAGGCAGCGATGCCGCCCGTAGCCGCAAGGTAACCTGCTTGTCTTCCACCTTTTCGACGCGGGCCAGCGGTGCGAAGGCCGTGAGCACCGCCTGAAAGACCTCGTCGGGCAGCAGCTCGCGCTGGGCGACCGGCCGCACAACGGTCGATCCGGCGAGCCGAGTGTGCAGGTCGAAATCGCGGGCCTCGACTTCGAACCCGCCGTCCGTCACGTGGACCGCGGCCAGCAGCAACTTGTCTGTCTCGCTTTCGAGCAGCGATTCCGGCAGGTCTTCCACGGCCAGTTGGCTGAGCGGCGCGAGCAGCTTGGCTTCGAGCTCGGGCGGCACCGGCCCGACCGACAAATCCCACGCCGACCCGACCGCCTTCTCGGCCCGCTCCACAACCCGTGCTTCAATCGCTGCTTTCAAGCGAGGCGTCAGTTCCGGTTCCGGCGCCATGGCCAGCGTGAGCTGGACGCGGTACGGCGTCATCTCCCAGACCGTCGGCGCCGCGGAAGCCGCGTGCGCGTGTTGAATGTCGATGGTCGAAAGAATGACGACGGCCAAAAGCAGTGACAATCCAAAATCCAAAATCCAAAATCCAAAATTGCAACGGTCCACGTCAGTCCTCCGAGGGAATTCGCACGACGCCCTTCCACCGCTCGACGCCCTGGTAGAGCAGCACGGGCTTCGTGTCGACCCCTTTCAGGCTGCGATGATAGGCAAAATGTTCGGTCATCTGCCAAAGCGGAATGACGGCCACGTCGTCGGCGACAAGTTGGTGGATGCGCTGCAAGATGTGCCGCGCCTCTTGCCAGTTGGTCGCCTGGGCCAACTTCACCAAGGCCTGATTCAGGTAGGGGCTGGCGTCGCCCACCACGCCGTCCACGCCCAGCAAGCGCGCCGCATCCACCAGCGGCTCCTGGACCATCGCCTCAAGAAACAGCAGATCGAAGTTGTCGTCGGGCGGAAGATAAAATCCGGGTTCCAGTTCCCGCAGCTCGACGGTGAACTTGAGCACCTGAAGGTGCCGCTGGATACCCTTGCACGCTTCACGGGCGATGTCGTTCGCCGGGTGAGCCAGCACGAGCGTCGGAAACGCTTTGACTTCCGGCTCGCCCCGCTTCTTGGCGGCCTCGGCCAGGTCGTGCAGCGCCACCTGCGCCAGCGCCAGCGCCAGCCGCGGATTCCGCTCGCGCTGCGCCACTTCGCTGTTGTAGGCGTAACGCAGCGGATCTTCGAAGCTGTTGCCGATCGGAAACGGCCCGCTGATAAGCTGATAGCCGGCGGTCGGTCCGTCACGCAGCACGTGGTGTTTCAGCACCACGCCGCGGTCGATGCCGTAGGCCATCGCGCGGCGGAAGCAACCGTGCTTCATGAACGGCTTTCGCAGATTGGGCACCAACATGTGGATCGTCGGCAAGGCATATTGCTCGACCACGAAATCGTGATTCGCCCGATACCGCTCCACTTCCCACGGGCTGAGACGGTCGACCAACTGCACTTGGCCGCGATCCAGGGCCGTCCAGGCCGCGTTGGAATCGGCCAGATACTTTTCGACGATTTCTTTGGGTTGTCCGTCTTGCGCGGCAAAATAGGCCGGGTTGTTCAGGAAGTGGACCATGCCCGCGGCGCTTTCGCCCCGCAGATAGGGGCCGATATTGGCCGGGGCGCCGGCGATTGGCAGCGGCGTGACCGGCGTTTCCAGCAGTGCCAGCGGCTGCACGTAAGACCAGCGCAGATCGACGTCGACTTGGAAGACGTCTTGTACGCTGACTCCGCCGAACAGTTCCGCCCAGGTCGGCTCGAACTGGGCCTGGGCCGGATTGCACAGCACCACGAGCTGCCTCGCCACGTCATAACCCGTCAGGTGCGGACCGCCCGCGGACGAGCGGATGTCTCGCTTGAGGCGAAAGATCAGACGCCGCCCGATGTCGGTGCGTTCTACCTCTCCGAACGGGCAAGCGTATTGACCGCCTTCGGCCCCTTTGCCGGTGAACTCCAACAGCAGCCGCTGCAGCAGCCGCCCGTCGCGACGGTCGGCCCAGCTCGCCAGCCGCGGCTGTTCGGTCGGCCCCAAGGGCGAGGTCACGCCCACGACGATGCGGGGCCAGGCGGCATACAGTTCTTCGAAAAACGATTTGGCCTCCGGCGAGCGCGGCCAGACGTAGAGCACGCGTTGGGCGAGATCCCAAGCTTTCAGCGGCTCGCCGGCGGCGGTCCGCTCGCGGCCTTCGGCGATGATCTGCCGCGCCTCGTTGGTCCATTGCTCGCGAAACTTGACGATCACGGAGTTCGTGGGAAACTTTTTCGCCAGCCGCGCCAGCAGCCTCCGCGCCGCGGGATAGTCGTCGCGGGCCAGATACGGCTCCATCAACTTTTGCGTCGTGGCGCCCAAGGCCGAGGGAAGTTTGGAGTACTGGGGATCGACTTCCCACAGTTCGTTCAGCAGCGCCAGAGAATTTTCGTACTTTCCGCGGCGATGCCAGCTTCCCGCGTCTTCATACAAGTAGTCGGCCAGGGCGGCGTTCAGCCCTTCCAGTTTCGGCGCCGTGCGTTTCAAGAAAACGAAGTAGTCGTAGGCTTCGTCGAACTTGGCCGGGTCGTCCTTGCCGGCACGCACCAGTTCGCGTGCCTCGTCGAGCACCATGTATTCGAAGAGTTTGACCTCGGCGATGTCGATCCATCGGATTTCGTAGTCTTCCGTCGGGTCGTCGATCTGCCGGACCACGATTTTCTGGCCCTTTTTTCTGAAGGCGGCAGGATCGGGCGGACGCCGCTCCGGCAGATCCAGCGGCCGGACCTTGACGACGGTATGCGCTTCATCGTTGAGGATGATTTCGTCGTAAGGTTCATCTTCATAAATCCGCAGCTTGGCTTCGTCGATCGCCGGTTCATCGGGCTGTTGCGCCGAAACGAGCTGCGCAAGCGTGAGCGTCGCCAGCGCGAGGGCGAGCGGGAGGCGCAAGCCTCCCGGTAGTTTCTCCTTCAGTGGCGTCATGATCTTCATTTCGTGTTCATATCGGGATCGACCTAGGGTGGGACCAGCGAGCTTGCGAGCGCCTGCCCACCGTCGTCAGGCATCAGGCGTGAGGTTGCCTTTCCTGACGCCTGAAACCTGACGCGTCAAATCGGTGGGCCGGCGCTCGCAAGCTCGCTGGTCCCACCCTACCACGATCCTCACGGCCGGGCCACCACCAACAAAGCGCCGCCGTGGGAGGCCAGCAACAGCCGCTCGCCCAGCGCCACCGGCCCCGCGGCGATCGGTTCACCCACATCGACCACGCCCAACTCTTCGCCCGAAGCAAGCGCCAGCCGGCAGAGCCGTCCTGACTTGGTCGTCAGCAATACGTCGTCGGCCGACATCAGCGGCGTGCCCGATAGCGGCCCGTGTTTCAGTTCCACCTGCCAAAGCTGTTCTTGCTGGTCGTTGACGCAAAGCAGCCGGCCGTTCGTGGTGGCCACCAGCACCTGAGAACCGGCGGCGTACGGTCCCCAGGCGGTGGCCGGAGACAACGGCCACGACTTGCCCCCGGTCAGCGTGTTTGTGCCCGGCTCGCCGACGGCGAACGAGACCAGCTCTCCGCTGCCGTTGACGGCAAAAACCGTCTTGCCCGCCACGGCCAGCGGCGCCGTAATCGGCCCAGGCAATTTCGCTTCGGCCACCGCCGCCAGGTGCGGTTCAGGCTTGGCGACCGTGGTAAGTCGATAGAGCTTCGACTGGCCGTCCGACAACAACACCTCGCGCTCGTTCAAGTGCATGGGCGTGGTCCAACGGAATTCCGCGCCGCGTTCCAATCGCGGCTGGAATGGCTGCACCAGGCTCGCCCCGGTGGCAGGATCCAGCAGTAGCACCTGGCCCATCCGGCCCGGCGCCAACAGGCCGCCCTGAAAGCTGATGGCCGGCGCGCCCAACGGGTCGGGCAACTGGAGCCAACGCAGCTTGTTTGTTTCCGTCGCGACCAAAGCGCGCGGCCCGACCGTGGTCGCCGAGATCGCGGCCCCGCCACCGGCCAACGCCGTCGCGCCGACCGCGCCGGAAAACGATTCCCGGAAGTCGGCCGGCGAGCCTGCCGCGTTTTGTGCGCCGCTCTTCTCGAATGTATCGGGCGACAAATCGAACAGCGTACCCACACGATTGAACAGCAGCGTTCGACCCGACTTGGCGTCGGTCATCGGCGCGCCGGCGGGCGGCGCGGCCACCCGCGTCTCCCAATATCGAGTGCCGTCTTGAGCGCTGACCGCCGCCACAATCACTTCCGGCTGGTCTCCCTGACGGCGCGCGTGAAATAGCACGTCGCCGATCACCTGCGGCTGTTCGAGGAAGGTATCCCCTTCGTCCTTGACCCACCGCGGGTCGAGCTTGCCGCGCGAGGCCTGCACGTCGTACTTCGTAAGCGCCAGTCCGCCGACCCAAAGCTGCGTGCCTTTGAGCTTCGGATAGCGGACCAGCGGCGCGCGGTCCTCGGCAGGCTTCTCAGCCACCTTGATCAACGGCGGACCGGGATCGGGAGGATTGATTTCGAAGCTGTAGATCGCTCCACGGTCGGTGGCCGCCACCAGCGTCCGCCCGTCGGCCTCCAGCGACGAAAGCACATGCCCGGCCAGCGTGATCGGCTCCTGCCCCTGGCGAAGTTGAGTGCCGTTCTCGTCGGCCATCAACACGTGCAGCAGCGAATCGCCGGCGCCCTGGTCTTCGACCACGAAAACGTAGGGGCTGACGACCAGCGGCGGCACGTGAATGCTTTCCGGCTCCTGCCCCAAATACAACACTTCCTGACACTGGAAGGTCTGGCCCGACAGCGAAAACAGATTGGAATGCTCGCCGAGCTGATAGCACGTCTGCCCGCGCGAATCGAAGGCCGGCGCCACGCGCAGCCCCTGCGGCAATTCGACGTAGCCCGGCGAGTTGCCCGTTTCGATCTCGATCCGCACCAGCTTTCCTTGCCGCGTGGCGATCCAGACATGATCGCGGGCCACGACCGGGTGCGCGTCGAACGGCTCGCCCACCGCGTACCGCCACTTCAGCGCGCCCGTGCGGCGCTCGACGCGCAGCACTTCGTTCCGCTGGGCGTCGACCAGCAGCAGATCGCTATCGGGATCGACGGTGATGGGCCGCGGGACGTAGCTGGTGTCGTAACCGACGAAGCGGCGCCAGAGAATCTGGCCGGTGTCGGCCTCGAAACAAAACACCGCGCCGCCGGCCAGCATCTCGACCAACCGGCCCTTGACGCCCGGCGCGTCTTTGCCTTGCCGGCCGCCCAGCACGACTTCTGCTTTGACCGGCGATTGGGTATCGGCCGGCGCCGCCTCCTGGGATTCGGGCTTGTAGACCACGGCCTGCTGTTCGGCTTTCGACAGAGACAGCACCGCGGTTTGCAGCGCTTCGTTGCCGGCCAGCGCCGGATACTGCTTCAGCAGCGTTTTGCGGATTTGATAGGCGGCTTGCGGCGATCCTTCGGCGATCGCCTTCTCGATTCCGGCGACGGCGTCGCTCAGCGCCTGGTCGCGGCCCATCGTGCGCTTGGTCAGTTCGAGCGAGGCCCGCACGTCGGCCAACTTCTGCTCGGGTCGCAACGACTTGCGGATGTACTTGTCGACGAGCTTGAGCGTTTCTTCTCCTTCTTCGACGAGCTTCGTGTCGGGCTTGGCGGCCGCTTGTTTCGCCAGGCCCTCGGCGATTTGCGGCAACAGGGCCCGCAGCTCGTCTTGCGCCTCGCCGAACTTTTCTTCGGTCGCGATCTCGCTCAAAATCCCCTTGGCGGTCGCCAAGGTCTTCGAGAAATCGCGGGCGCCCTCCACGGCCTGGCGCATGCGGGCCATGCCACGTTGCACGCGGCCGATGCTCGCTTGCGGATCGTCGGGGAAGTCTTGCAAAAACTTGTCGTAGGCCCCGATGGCCTGGGTGTACGAGCCCGCCTTGTAAAAATCGTTCGCCTGGCGATAGGCTTCTTCGCCCGTCAAGCGGCCGAGCCGCCAGTACAGCACGCCGCCGACGATCGAGAGCAGCAACACGGTCCCGCCGACGGTCAGCAACAGTGGAGAATCCCAGATGTTGCGCTGTGCGGCCTGGGCCCTTTTCCGCTGGCGCTCTTCGCCGATCGCTTCCGCCTGCGCATAACCGCCTTGCCCGTTCGCGGCGCCGAAAATGTCGGCATCGGCTGCCGCTTCATAGGCCGGTTCGGGCGGTGGCGCTCGGCGGCCGGAAGCCGGCTTCGGGGAGCCGGCCCACCGCGCGGCGGGCTGCTTGTTCGAGGGCGGCGCCGGTGCCGTCGCGGGCTCCGTCGCCTGGGCCGCATCGTCCTGCGGAAACAACTCCAGATCGTCATCGACCTGCGGAACCTTGGGGGCCGCGGCTCTCGGCGCCGACGTCTTGGCCGGTCTCGGCGGCGGTGGAGCGGCCGGCGCCTCGTCGTCCACGAGCTTCAAATCGTCGTCGGGCGGTGCCGGCCGGGCAGCCGACGCCGTCGTGCCGCCGGCGCGGGCGATCAGCCGACGCCCCTGCTCCGAGGTAATGTGCTCTTTCTGCACCAGCCACTTGATGGCCGATTTCAGGTCCGCCGGCTGCTTCGATTTCTCCAATCTTTGGCGCAGCTCATCGACGACCTCGTCGGAAACGAGATTGCTGTCTTCGATCGTCGCGATGATGGTGGAGATATCGGGCATCAAAGGGTTCAGGGTTCAGGGTTCAGGGTTCAGGGTTCAGGGGTAGGGTGGGACCAGCGAGCTTGCGAGCGCCGACCCACCATCGTCAGGCATCAGGCATCAGGTTGTTTGTGCTGACGCCTGACGCCTGAAACCTGACGCCGCAAATCGGTGGGCCGGCGCTCGCAAGCTCGCTGGTCCCACCCTACACATTAGAATTCGTCATCCCCTCCGCTGGCAAGCCGCACGTCGTCGATGCCGGCGGCCGTGCCCATGTCGAGCGCCATCACCACCGTCTCGTGCCGCGCCTCGCCGCTGGCCATCACCAGCAGCTTGGAGGGACCTTCCGACTCGGTGCCCGCGTCGCCGCTGCGGGCGTCTTTCAGCTTGGCCAACAAGTCTTGGGCGCTGGGGGCCTCGGAGTCGTTCACCCAAACGGTATTGTCTTTGTCGATGCGCACGATGATGTAGTCGTCGTCCTGCTCCAGCTCTTCCACCGTGCGGCTTTGCGTCGAACTGTCGGTGGGGTCGGGCGTGGGAATCTTGATCGACTTCTGCAAGGCAAAGGCCGCCGTGACCATGAAAAAGATCAATAGCAGAAACGTGACGTCGACCATCGGCGTCATGTCGAGCCCGTCGTCCTGAGTGCCCGACGGCTTGCCGCCGATCACCGGCTCTTCGTCGCCGGTGGCCGGCAGCGGCGCGGCCGATGAGGTCACCGACATGGAGGGCACCGCATGCACGATTTCCAGCTCTTCGCCCGCCGGCACCGTCTGCACTCCGCCGCAGCCGGAGCATTGCACCTGCCGCCCGACGTACTCCTCGGGCGCCTTCAGACGCTTGCCGCAGTCGGAGCAATTGAAGCGGACCATGGGCTATTTCGACTCCATCACCGCCAGGTTCAGCCCCACGTCGCCGACGGAGCCGGCCGCGCTGGCCACGCGCGACACGTCGCGGTGCAGCACGCCTTTTTCGGCTTTGATCAGAATGTTCGCTTTTCCGGCGGCCAACGCTTCTTCGACCGCCTGTTTGATGACCGCGTCCTGTTCGGCGGGCGTGCCCTCGAGGGCTTTGCCCACCTTGCCGTCGGCCAGGTAGATATCGGCCGGTTTTCCCTCGCCGGCATCGGCCACCGAAATAATGAATGAGTCCTGAACGCTCACGCCCACCCCGTGCTTGGCCGGCGCCAGCTCGAGCGCGGTCTGAGCGTCGGGCGTCGAGGTGACCGTGAAAAAGATCAACAGCAAGAACGTGCAGTCGATCATCGGAGTGATGTCCATCTCCGTGTCTTCGACCGCCGCCTTGCGCGGTTTAATCGCCGGCTCGTCCGGTTCGTCGTGCGGATTGTAGTGGGCTTCGAATTCGTTCGTCATAGGAAATTACCGGCACGCTCACGCGTGCCGCTCGCCTAGCTCCGCACCGGCTCGGCCGGCTGTTGCTCGAACGTCGCCTTGAACACTTCCATGAACCGCCCCAGTCCGTCGCCGACCAGGTCTTCCATTTTCCGCGTGCGAATCTGCACGCTGGCCAGCACCAAGCTCAACGGTATGGCGATGGTGAGTCCGACGAACGTGGTGATCAACGCCAACGAAATATCGCCGGCCAGGTGCGTGGCGTCGACTTTCTGCGAACCGGCCAGCTTGCCGAAGGCCGCCATCATGCCCAGCACCGTCCCCAACAGCCCGAGCATCGGCGCGCTTTTGATCATCGTCACCACCCAGGTGATGCGATATTCCATCTCCGCCAGCACGTCGCGCTGAAAGCGGTCGGCCACGAGCTGCTTGACTTTGTTGTAGCCCAAGTCGCGGTTGTTGACGGCCAACAAGATAAGCTGCGGCACGATGCGCGGACTTTCTTCGCACATCTCCGTGACGCCCTCGAAATCGCCCGCGGAGGCCGCGTCGAGCAGCGGCTCGAGAAACTCGTTTTGCTGATCTTCCGATTTGAAGCGAATTTGCGCCAGCCGCCGCCAAACGACGATGATGCAGAACGCCCCCCACAGGGCGTCGAAGGCTTGCAGCCCGTAAATGGAATTGCCGGCAAATTCTACCAGCCCGCTCATGTCTCCCATGAATCGTTACTCGCTCGTGTCTAGTTGGACAGCGCCACTTCGGGGCCGCGGGACTAAAGATAACTTTGATCGATGACGTAAAACTCATAGCCTCGCCCGGCCGGACGAACGCCGAAGCGGGTCTTGCGAATGGTCGAGGCGTCTTTGCCTTTGAAGTCGTGCTCCAGGTGCAATAGGATCTGCTCGGTGGCGTCGGGGTAGAACTGCAACACGACCTTGCCGGCGGCGGCCACGCCGGCGCGGGCCATCAATTCGCGGTCGGCCTCTTTCAACCTGCCCTGGCGCCACGACATGTAGAGCCGCTTGTCGGCCGAACTGGGGCCGGTGTAGACCTCGGGCTTGGGCCGGGCCAGGTTCTTGGCGTAGGTCACGCGGCCGGTGGTGTATACGCCCAGCTCGATGCCGAAAAAGTCGAGCTCGCGGGCGTAGATATCCAAGGTGTTGCCGTCGCCGAAGCTGATTTCCCAACGCATGTGGGGCGGAATGCCCGGCTTGCCGGGACCGAAACCATAGCCGGGCCGGTTGCCGGTGCCGGTCTGTTGTCCGCCGCCTCTTTTGGTCGTCTCCTCGTCGCTGATGGAAGGATCGGCGATGTCAACCTGATTGAGGGCTGCGACATCGATGACCGTCTGCAAGGTTTCCTGCAACTCGGGCTCGCTCAGGTCGCTCTCGGCCGCAATGTCTTGGGGAGTGGGCGAATCGAGCTGCATGCTCTCGCCCACGACGCCGCTTTCCATGCCGCCGCCGACCTGCTCGATGCGCACCGGCACCGACTTCAGCGGCGGAAAAAAGACGTGCATGCCCAGCCAGGCGACGAGCAGGCAAAACACCACCGACCCGATCAATATGAGCAGCGCCAGCAGCATGCTGGCCACTTGCTCATACGCCGAGACCTGTTCGGATTGTCCGATTTTCGCCGCGCGACGTCGGACCGTGGCGGAACGCGCTACCGTGGTCACTCGATACCTGACTGGAGTGCCTCAAAGACTTGCAACTCTTCCCTGGAAATTGAATCTAACCCTGGCAAAATCGAGTGTCAAGCCACCGCCGTTGCCGGCACCACTCGACGAGGAGCCGTACAGGGCGCTTTGCGCCTCGCCAGCGCTCCGTTATTCGTCGATTGATGGATGCAGTGATAGGGTGGGAGCAGCGAGCTTGCGAGCGCCGGCCCACCGATATCGACCGCGCTGCTTAACAAAAGCGCCGCGCGCGCGGCGCTTTCGTTTGGGCGCCGTTGCGGACGCAGGTGCGGCGTGGCCAGCGTGATGTAAAGCTTCGCCGAACCCGTTTTTTTGGCGGACTGATCTGGTCCCCGCTGGTGTTCCCGGGTAAAGAGCACGTCCATCATGGATGGCACGCTGCTTGACCTAGCTCTGAGCGATGAATGCCGGGACTTCCCCGCGCAATGGGAGCCGGTGCCGCGCGTGGCGCTTTTGCCTGCACGCGCCAGCCGATCCGTGCAGCCAGCGCTCAAAGTGCTAAAAGACCGGACCGCTCAATTCGGCGGAACGGCATCCCGGCGCGCCGGGATGCCCTGCACAGGATTGGCCGCGCACCTCGTTGGACGGGGTGCGATCCGCCCAGTCCCGCGAAAACGCGACAAAAACGCCTGCGGACAGGACGGAATCGGCCGCGACTTCAACAAAACTCGTATTGGTGAAAGCAGCGGTCCTCCGTGAAACTCTGGTTGATTACAAGCCACAGTTCACGGAAGGAACGCCACCATGCAGGATGCTACCACGGCTGCGCGATGTTTGA
>DATLUO010000261.1 GCA_035533075.1 Pirellulales bacterium
TGGACGCTAAAATCGACCTCAACGGCAACGGTGTCACCTGCCCACCGTTGAACTCGACGGCCGATGGCAGTCCGGACGACCGCTCGCTGCTGACCATGCTGGGGCTGTTTTTCGTCGAGAGCGGCGGCCCGACGGGCACCACGCGGCATCATACGCCCGACAGCGTCTACGACGGTCTGTCGATGACCTTAATGCTGGCCGAAAACGTGCGGACGGGCGTCGACCCGATCACGCCCAATACGAACTGGGCGAACCCCGATCCGCATCGCACGATGTTTTATTTCAGCCCGGCCGTCTGCAAGTCGCTCAAGTGCTCCAAGGGACACGTGAATTATGCCTTGGCCAACAACGGCAGCCAGGGCATCAACGCCAGCTTGACCGAGCCGGAAGGCTCGCCTTGGCCATCGTCGTTTCACGCGGGCGACGGAGTAAACATGGTGTTCGCCGACGGGCATTTGCGATTCATCTCGCGGGTGATCGACGGCGCCGTGTATGCGGCGCTCTTCAGCCCGCAAGGGCAGAAGCTGATGAGTACGGCGCTTTGGCAGCGGCTGGTGGATGACGCGGCGGTGCCCTGATTTTGGATTTTCGATTTTGGATTGCCTGAACCCTGAACCCTGAACCCTGAACGCTGAACCCCGAACCCTCTTATCCCTCATCTCTCGCGTGAGCACCTGGCTTTACAAGATTGACGATCGGCAACTCGGCCCGGTTTCGTTTAAGGATCTGGCGGACTTGGTGCGCGCAGAGAAAGTGACGGACGGGACGCTGGTTTGCCGCGAAGGCACGACGAACTGGGAGCCAGCCTGGCATGTGCCCCTCCTGTTCCACGCGGCGGGGATCGTCGAGCCGGGCGATTCGCCGGCGACGTCAGTTGTCGGTAGTCCGTTGTCAGTTGCAAGTGACGAGGGTCCCCCGGCAATCGAAAGAATCCAAAATCCAAAATCGAAAATCCAAGATTTGATCCGCGGGGCCATTGCGGCGGCAGTCGGATTGCTGGCGGTGGGGTTCTTCGATCACTGGGCAAACCAGGCGGCGATGGCTTTTCCGATGCCGCCGACCGTCGTTGATGGGGAACTGATCGACTGCTATTTCCCGGTCGTCGGCCGCTGCACGATGTTTGAGTGCGCGCTGCTGTATCTCGATGTGTTCGCGGTGGCGGCAGTGGCGACGTGGAATGCGGTGGGCCGGAGAAGTGGTTAGTGGGTAGTGGTTAGTGGTTAGTGGTTAGTGGGTAGTGGGTAGTGGTTAGTGGGTAGTGGTTAGTGGCTAGACGGCGAAATCGCTAATCGCTAATCGCGAAGGCTCGATGAATGTCCTGAACCCTGAACCCCGAACCCCGAACCCCGAACCCTGAACCCTGAACCCTGAACCCTGAACCCTGAACCCTTTTGTGTGCCTTGTGGTTTCCCGCTTCCGTAGCTCTTGGGTATCGCTGGCCGGCATCTTGGCACTGGCGGCGATCGTGCGCTGCGAGCACCTGGGCGAGCTGAGCTACAACTTTGACGAAGCGTTCTGCTGGAAGATGATCAGCTTTCCGCCCGCCGAGATTTGGGGCCGCACCGCGCTGGATAATCACCCACCGCTGTACTTCTACATGCTGTGGGGCTGGTCCCGCGTGGTCGGTGATTCGCCTCAGGCGCTCCGCTCGCTGAGCGTCGTTTTCGGTCTGGCGGCGGTCGCGGGAGCGTATTTGTTGGTGCGGAGGATTGCATCGCACGCCACGCCACAGCGGGACGGAACGCCACAGGGGGACGGAACGCCACAGGGGGACGGAACGCCACGGAGTGCGTTCCCTACAGAGCGGGTGCTACGGGCGCCGAGTGAGTTGCCGGCGCTGGCGGCGGCGGCGCTGGTGGCCCTCAGCCCAATGCAGGTCGATTGGAGCCAGCAAGTGCGGATGTATGTGCTGGGCGCGGCGCTGTCGACTATTTCTTGTTGGCTGCTGTTGAGGGCCTTGCAGGCAAGCCGGCCGCGCTGGCGAGATTTTTTATGGTACGCGCTGGCCGCCGCCGCGTTGGCTTACACGCACTATTTCGGACTGTTTGTGCTGGCGGGGCAGTTTCTGTACGCGGCGGGATGGCTGATGCTGCGTGCGGACGCGCTTGGCGGCGCGGACAGCCCTCACCCCGGCCCTCTCCCGGAGGCAGAGGGAGCCATGTCGCACGTCTCCCCGTCGCCCGCTGTTCCTCCCTCTCCGTCCGCGGTTCGAGGCCAGCCGCGCCCCGAAAAGCGATACGCGCTGATCGCCTTTGGGCTGGTCGCGCTCTTCTGCCTTCCCTGGGCCCCCAACTTTTCGCGGCACCGCCAGCAGGTGTCGGAGCTTTTTCATACCAAGCCCTTCACTTGGGAGGAAGTGGCCAAGGCGTGTTATCAGACGCTGGCCGTGCGCTGGGAAGACGATCCGCCGAGCGCCGCGGTCGCGTGGGGCGCGGCAGCCGCTTGCATGCTGCCCGCGGCGGCGATGCTCCTGTGGGGCCGCGGAGGGTTACGATTGATCGGGCTGTGCCTGCTGCTGACGTTCGACGGCGCGATTTGCGCCTCGATCGCCGACCGGAATATCATTCAGTCGCGGTACTTGGTGTTCGCCAACGCGCTGCTCCTGTGCGGGCTGCCGGCACTGGCGAGCCAAATGTCCGGCAACCAGACTAACCCGAAGCGCGAGCGAGGAACCGCGACGCGCGCGCCTCGCTGGCGCTTCGGGTTGGTGTTGGGGAGGCTCGCGACGGGGGCGCTGGTGGGCGGCATGGCCTGGCTCTGTTTGGCACATGCCGAACGGCGCGAAGGTTTCGCGCGGCGGCCGGGCATGATGGCCGCCATGGAGTACCTGGCTGAAGCGCGGCGGCCCGATGAGCCGGTGCTCGTCTGCAACCCGCTCTTGCAGGTCACCGCGGCGGCGTGCAATCCAAAATCCAAAATCGAAAATCCAAAATCCAACGGACGGGCTGGGAAGCCCATCCTCCCGGTACACGTGCTGTCGAAGGGCGCGGCGTTTCCGTATTTCCAGGGCACGGCGGTGATGCGCGACGAGGAGTATCTTTCGCCCGAAGCGTTGGCTGCGCTCGGCGCGCGGCGAGTGTGGGCGATCGATGCGGTCGATTGGATCGCCCCCGGAATGGAAGGTGGCCTTGCCCCTACCGTGGGTCGACGTGGCCGATGTGGTTTTCCCCGAGTGGGCAACGGCCGACAACTGCCAGATCGTCGTGCGATGTTACGAGAAGAGGATGAGGGATGAAAGGTGAGGGATGAAAGATGCCTGACGTTCGACGAACACTGAGGCGCGGGCGGCTGTGCTTGGCGACTTTATTCATCACGGCCGCGTATGCCTGGCCGCGCGTTGCGGCGGCGGACCAACCGGATCCCTTCGATCTCACCGTGCTGATGAGGCGGGTGGCGGCCGAATTTGCGAAAGCCGATCGCGACGGGGACGGCCAGGTGACCCGCGGCGAGTTTGGCGCATCGTACCAAGGGGCGGACCGCGACGAACGAATCCGCCGGTTCACCGAGTTCGACGGCAACCTCGACGACGAGCTGGGGCGCACGGAGTTTTTTCGTCTCTTATCGCCCGCGGAAGAACGCGGCGATATGCCAGACCCGATTCTTGAGCTCGAACAAGCAGCGCTGGCCAAATTGCAAGCGGCATTCGCCGAGGCCGGCGACGACCATCCGCTCGGCCGGGGGGAGTGGCCCGAAAAGCGAATCTCGCGAGAGACACCGCCCGTGGCCGAGGTCGCCTTCGACCAGTGGGACCGCGATCGCGACGGCCATGTCGCCGCCGACGAAGGCCGCTGGCTGCTGGGAGTCGCCTACGGCTTGACGCAGCTCGACGGCCGGCCGATCCGCACGGCCAAGGGGCGCGTGCTAAGCTGGTATTACTTCCGTGGTTTGGACAAAAACCAGGACGGTGTCCTTTCGCGCGACGAGTTTGTCTCGGGGCACAGCCTGGGAAAGGAAAAAAACGCCGCCATCTTCGAGCGACTCGACGTGGACCGAAATGGTAGGCTCACGGCCGAAGAAACGCTCACCATTTTCTGGCACGACACGCTCTCGCACTTCTTCGCGTTCGACCGCGATCGCGACGGCTATTTGACCGTCGACGAGTTCACGGCGACCGGCTGGGGAAACATGGCGAGAAGGAGCGTGCCGGCGTTTGACGACGACGGCGATCGCAAGCTTTCGTACCGCGAATTCCGCGCGACGCCGTTCGCCAACCAGTCCTCGACGTGGGCGCAGGTGCGGCGAGACGCCGACGGCGACGGCCGCTTGTCGTTCAAGGAGTTTTATCTTGAACGGCCGCCGCTGCTGGTTGCGCAGAGCCGCTATTTCTTCGATCGTTTCGACCTCGATCGAGACGGATTCCTGTCGTTGGCCGAGCTCGATTTCGACGTCGATCTCGACAAGATCCCCGCGGAAATTGCCTTTGCGGCAAAAGATACCAATGGCGACGGCAAACTCGCCTTAACGGAGTTCTTCAGTGAGGCGAAGCCGCCCGACACCGATGCCCCTGCGCGAAACCGCTATGAGATGCGGTTGGCGGCGGAGGAGAATCGATTTTTGCGATACGACAAAGACAGCGACGGCCATCTCGACCTGGCCGAGTTCAGCGAATCGCGGAAGGCGGCCGCCGAGGCCGCGCGCCGGCAAGCAAAGGTCCTTTCGGACCGCAAGACGATGCTGGAAGGCAATTACTACGTCCGCAAGGGCGTGCTGGTGTTGAACGAGATCGCGTTTCTGGCGATCGTGTGGCTGGTGGTGCGGAGCACGGGCAGAGGGAAAAGGGGTTAGTGGTTAGTGGTTAGTGGTTAGTGGTTAGTGGTTAGTGGTTAGTGGTTAGTGGTTAGTGGTTAGTGGTTAGTGGTTAGTGGTTAGTGGTTGGCCTCGGGGCCGTTCGTCCGCGAGGCCCTGCGCCTGGTCCAACCGCAGCCAACATTGCGGGGTGGCGGCGGCCGGCGCCGCGATGGCGCACGTCGTGGCGGCCGCGCACGCGCTGGTCCAGGCGCGCGATCTGTGCGAACAAGGGGGCTGGCTGCGCTGGTTGCGGAAGGATTTCGAGGGGTCGGTCCACACGGCGCAGCGCTATATATGCGCTCTCGCGCGGCACTTGCCCGCCAGCGGCATCGATGCGACGCGCGTGTCGCATCGGTCGCAGACGGCGCTCTTGCGCGGCGTGGTGTTTACGGAGCCGTCCGCCGCGGCGTGGTGTTTGCCATCGGAACAAAAACTGAATGCGATCTTACCGACAAGCTCGTCGCTTCTTGACGATTTTGCACATGCCAGGGTGGGACCAGCGAGCTTGCGAGCGCCGGCCCACCAGCGCCCCAATTTTTGGATTTTGGATTCTGCCAATCGAAAATCCAAAATCCAAAATCCAAAATCAGCGTGGGCCGGCGCTCGCAAGTTCGCTGGTCCCACCCTGCAATCAGTAGCCGCTCGAATGCGCCAGCGACCGCTGGCGGGGCCGTAAAAAGCCCTTGAGAAACTCGGTTTGCGCGGCGAAGTTGAGGTGCAGACGGCTGCCGATGACTTGATATTGGCCAACCAGGTCGAGCTCGCGCCCTGGTTCGCTCAGGTAGCTGACCAGCGGACCCACCGGCTCCAGCTTCCAGCGCCCGTTCAGATAGCCACGCAATCGAGCCCCGGCAGGCGCCAGCCAGCTATCGATGGCCAGCGTGGTCTCCACCGGCCGGGCAGGACGCGCTTGACGGTCCGCCCGCGCCAGGGCGGGCAATGCGCCGACCATCGGCACCATCGTGCCTTCGGGCGTTTCCAGTCGCTGGCAGAGATAAGCCAGACCGCCGCCTTCGGCATAAACGCGCCGGCCCGCGCGGACGTGATTCCGCAGGGCCAGTAACATGCAATGGTTGCCGCTTAGCGCCTCCGCATAAAGATCCGGATGACCGCACCCCAGATAGACCACATCGGCTTCGGGCAAAACCTCGTCGCGCAGGGGCGAAAAATCGACGACGCTGGCGCCCCCCAATTCGAGCAGGTCGAGCGTGTCGGGAAAATAGCAATTGAAGGCCGGGTCGTAAGCCACCGCCACCGTGACGGCGTGCTTCGGCGAACGCCGTCGATGCCCGAAGATGCCGCCCGCGGTTGGCGGCATGTCTCTTCGCGCCGCCAAGGCATCAATGACGTCGAACTGGGCGAAGTGCGAAAAGCCGGCTCCCAGTTCTCGGCAAAACTCGATGGGCATCGTGCCGTTCGACATTCGCTCGATCGCGGACCGGCTCTTCGGCAACTCGGCCAGCGCGCCCAGCACCGGCACGTCCCAGAGCGATTCCAGCATCGTTTGCAGTCGAAAGGCGGCGGCCGGCGAGGCGACGCGATCGAGCAGTAACCCGTCGATCTGCGGCGGCCGCTCCGGCAATCGGCAGTCGTCGAGTTTCGCGGCATCGAGCACGACCAGCCTGGGCAGGTCGAGCCAATCGCAAATCGTGTCCAGCGAGCTGCCCTCGACCGGCGGCCCATCAGCCGGACCGAAATGCCCTTCGACGACCGCCAAATCGCGGCCGCTGCAGCCGTGAACGAGAATCTCGCGGCAGGTGGCGCGGTTCATCAACCAGGTGTCGAGATGTCGCGAACCGACGCCCGTGATCGCCAGGGCGCCGTTGTGAGAACAAAAACAACTCTGCGAGTGAAAATGCTGTACCTGCCGGCCACGTTGGGCGAAAGCCTCCATCAAGGCCCAGCACATCGGCTGGATGGGAGTTTGCTCTTGAATCGTGCCCACCGCGAGACGTGGCAGTCGTAACATGGGCCTAAAACCTCTCGTTCGGGTGCGGTGCGGACGACAATTGCATTCTTAGATGCCGCGAATCGCCAGTCAAGCGAGGCGGACGGCCAATCTTTCGATAAACGGGCGGATTCATCGGGGGGGCCGGCGTTGAAATCCTTACCATTGGTTCGGCGCGCCATCGCCTGCGTTTACCGCGAAGCCGGGCGATCGACGGGTGTCGAAGTGACGTCGATGATCCGGTCCTCGTGCGGGCTTTCAGCACCGTCGGCCGACCCAAGCGGATCGGCGGTCAAGTCCGATGGCTGTTCAAGAGGGGGGAATTTCGAGCGGCCAACAGCGCCGTTCCGCTCACGGAGTGAGCGGGCTGCCGCATGATTGTCTCTCTTTTTGGCTCAATCAGCGCTCCACCGGCACAAGGCCGGACGGTGGCGGGGCGAGGCGGCGCCGTTTGGGCGCGCGAGGATTCGCCTCCGCGCGGCGCGGTTCGGCGGCGTCGACACGGCGGCGAGCGCGAAACGGGCGCGCCGGGCCCGCCGCGTCTTACGCGCCACGACCCGCTTCTTGCCTCGGTCGAGCGATGATTGACCGCCGGAAGCCGGCCGCCAACAGCTTTCTTTCCCGTCGAATGCCATTCTGCTACGCTTGGTTGACGACCGACGCGTTTCCGCTGGTGCATGGGTGAACGACGGCGCCGCGGTGCACAAAACAGTGCGTAACAATGAAGTTAAAACGGGCCATCCTCGCCGAGCTCGATCGACCTGCTCGATTGGTGGCGGCGTGAGGGACGAAAAACGCCGCTCTTCTTCGCGCAGCTCGCCCCCGCACCGCTGGTCGTCGGGCGGCCAAACGCTTACCTTACGGAGAGCGGCGATGGGCCGCTGGCTAGGGACAACTGACCACGGACCACGGACGAAACCATGCACGACGTGTCTCTCGCGTTCTTCTGGCACCAACATCAGCCCTATTATCCCGACGACGTGTCGGGCGAAAACCCCATGCCTTGGGTCCGCCTGCACGGCACCAAAGATTATTGGGGCATGGCCATGCTGCTCAAGGAGGTGCCCGAATTCCGCGCCACCATCAACCTCGTGCCAAGCTTGCTCGACCAGTTGCTGGCCTTCACCGACCGCGGCCACGAAGACACGCACCTCCGCGTTTCGCGGGCACCGGCCGATAGCCTCTCGGAGCAGGACCTTTACTACCTGCTCGACAACTTCTTCATGGTCCATCCCGACCACATGATCCGGCCCTACCCGCGCTACCTGGAGCTGTATCAGAAGCGCGGATTGTCCATCGATTCGGCGGCCCGCGCGGCAAAACGGTTCGCCAAGCGCGACCTGATCGACCTGCAATGTTGGTCGAACCTGACGTGGATTCACCCGCTGGCGTTCGAGGTCGATCGCGACCTGGCCGAATTCCGCGAGAAGGGACGCAACTGGACCGAACAGGAAAAACTGTGGCTGCTCGACAAGCAATTGGAGCTGCTGCGGCAGGTGGTGCCGCTGCACCGCGAGCTGGCCAAAACGGGGCAAGTCGAGCTGACGACCACGCCCTACTATCATCCCATCATGCCGCTGTTGTGCGACAAACGCCTGGCGCGGCAGGCCATGCCGCACGTCCATTTGCCCGAACGGTTGGAGGGGTACGCCGAAGACGCGGCCGAGCACGTCCGCCGGGCGGTCGCCTATCACGAGAAGCTCTTCGGCCAGAGGCCGCGCGGCATGTGGCCCTCCGAGGGTTCGGTCTGCCAGGCGATCATTCCGATGCTGGCCGCGGCCGGCATCCAATGGATCGCCACCGACGAAGAGATCCTTTCCGGTTCCACCGACGGCTGGGTCTCGCGCGACGGCCAGGGCTTTTTGCGGCAGCCGGAGATGCTTTATCGCCCGTGGCGGGTCGAAGAGAAAGGCCAGTCGCTGGAAATCGTGTTTCGCGACCACGCCATGAGCGACCAGATCGGCTTCCATTATCAGCGTTATCAGGCCCAGCACGCCGTCGACGATTTCATCGGCAAGCTGGAGGCCATCGGCAACGCCACGGGGGCGAACGCCGGGCAGCGGCCCACGCTGGTCAGCATCATCCTCGACGGCGAGAACTGCTGGGAATACTATCCCAACGCGGGAGTCGATTTCTTGCGCCAGCTTTATCGCCGCGTGGCCGCCCATCCCAAGATCAAGCCGGTGCGCGTGGGCGACTATCTGCGCCAACACCCGGCGACCGACAAGGTGAATCATCTCTTTGCCGGAAGCTGGATCAGCCACAACTTCGGCATCTGGATCGGCCACCCGGAGTGCAACCGCGCCTGGGATCTGCTTGGCGAGACGCGCGTGTACTTGCAACGTGCGGCCAAGTCGGGCCACAAGACCGCGCACCAGATCGAGCAGGCCTGGACCGAGCTGTACATCGCCGAAGGGAGCGACTGGTTCTGGTGGTTCGGCGATTCGCACTCCAGCGCCCAGGACGCGCTGTTCGACCGGCTGTTCCGCAAACATCTACAAAATGTTTATACGCTGCTGGGCGAAGCGCCGCCCGCCGAGCTGTCGCGGCCGATCAGCATGGGCCAGCGCGCCGCGCACCTGCACACGCAGCCGACCAGCCTGCTGAACGTCAAAGTCGACGGCCGGCGGACCTACTTCGAGTGGATCAACGCCGGGCGCTGGCGGCCGAGCGGCTCGCGGGGCACGATGTCGATGGTGCGAGAGAGCCGGCTGACGGCGCTCTATTTCGGCTTCGACGGCGAGCGGCTTTACCTGCGCTTCGATCCGCGCGGCGGCACGGCCCGTGAGCGATTGGCCGACGTCGACACGATTCGCATCGGCTTTCTGCAACCGGCCGGGTTCGAGCTTTTGATTTCGCAGCCGCACTGGCAAGAGCCGATTTTGCAGCTTTATCACAACGACGTGGCCGTGAGCGAGTCGGGCGTGGAGGCCGCCGCCGACATCATCTTGGAGGTCGGCATTCCGTTCCGCAGCCTGGCGCTCTCGACGGATGACACGGTGCAGTTTTACGTGGAGTTTTTGAAGCAAGAGCAATCGCTCGACCGCGTGCCCCAGGAAGGCGCCATCGAGACGCTCGTTCCCTCGCCCGAGTTCGAGAACATGATGTGGCAGGCCTGACCGCGGGAGAAATGTTTGCCGGCCGCGTGCGGCGTTGCTAGACTAATTGTGTGCCTTTCCGCACGTGTCAGCCGCATCACTTTCACCATGAAGCTCGAAGAACAATATCCCGACGCTTTTTGCCATTTCACCACGGCCGACGGTTTCATGAAGGGTTCCGGGCAGCCGGCCGAATGCGTGTGCTGCGACGAGCCAACCACCTGGTATCACAAGTCTCTGGGGCTTCACTTTTGCTCGAAGGAATGCCACGATCGCTACGCGGCGGTCCAGCCCCGCCGCGGCTAGCGCCGCGCCCCGGCGGCAACGTCCCAAGCCAGGCGGCAGGTATAACTCGCAATGCTCAACAGCAAACCGTTTCCGCATACGCTGATCCGCGCCTCGGCCGGCACGGGTAAGACGTTTCAGCTTTCCAACCGCTATTTGGCGCTGGCCGCCGCCGGAACCCCGACCGATGAAATACTGGCAACCACGTTCACGCGCAAAGCGGCGGGCGAAATCCTGGAGCGAGTGCTGACGCGGTTGGCCAATGCGGCCGAAAACGACCGCGCGGCGCGCGAGTTGGGCGCGTTTCTTGGCGACGGCGGCCTCGATGCCGCCAAGGCCCGACAGACGCTGGAAAAGCTCGTACACCAGCTTCACCGGCTGCGCATTTCGACGCTCGATGCTTTTTTCGCACAGCTTGCCCGCAGCTTCGACCTGGAACTGGGCCTGCCGCCGGGCTGGCGGATCATCGACGAGTCGGCCGATCGGCGGCTGCGCAGCGAAGCGGTCCGCGAGGTGTTGGCCGGCGGCGATTCTGGCGAAACTCGCGCGCTGCTGCACCTGCTGAGCAAGGGCGAAGTCGCCCGAAGCGTCAACGACCAACTTCACTCGCTGGTGAGCGACCTTTATGGCCTTTATCAGGAGACGACCGAGGAGGCTTGGGAAGCGATCCCGCGTCCGCCGCGATTGACCGACGACAAATTGGCCGCCGCCATCGAGGCGCTCGCGCAATGTGAGCTGCCGAAGCACAAGAGCATTGTCGAATCGCGCGACAAGGATTTGGCGGCGGCCCGCGCCCGCGATTGGCTCACGTTTGTCGGCGGCGGCCTGGCCCAGTGCGTGCTCGGCGGCAAAACGAGCTACTACAATAAGCCCATCGACGACGGTCTGGCGGAAGTCTATCGAGCGCTGGTGCGGCACGCCAAAGGAGTGCTCGTCGGGCAACTTGCCGATCAGACACGCGCCGCCCGGCAGTTTCTCGAAAAGTTCGACGCGCACTATCGCCGCCTCAAGCTGTCGCGACGGGCACTGCGGTTCGAAGACATCACGCTGGCCTTGGGCAAGTCGAAGCTGGTCGAGCGGGCCGAGCAGCTTGCCTTTCGGCTCGACACGCGGCTCAGCCACCTGCTGTTCGACGAATTCCAGGACACCTCGCTGGAACAGTGGAATGTGCTCAGGCCGCTGGTGGAGGAGGTGGTGAACGGCACTTCGGAGAGCGAGGTAGGGTGGGACCAGCGAGCTTGCGAGCGCCGGCCCACCGTAAACGACGTCGATAACGGTGGGCCGGCGCTCGCAAGCTCGCTGGTCCCACTCTACGAGAAGAGCGCGTCGTTCTTTTGCGTGGGCGACGTCAAGCAGGCGATCTACGGCTGGCGGGGCGGCGTGCCGGAATTGTTCGACGTCGTGAGCGAATCGTGCGCGGGACTTGAAGAACCGAGCCTGACGCGCAGCCGGCGTTCGTCGCAGCCGGTCATCGACATGGTCAATCGCGTCTTCGAGCGGCTCAATGCGAATCCCGCCCTGGCCGATTTGGCGGATGCGTCGACCATCTGGCAAAAAGGCTACGAGACGCACACGACGGCCAAGACCGAGCTTGCGGGCCACGTGCGCATGGTCACCTCGCCGGCGGCCGAAGTCGCGGCCGAACAGCGGGAAACAACCCTCCGCTTCGCCGCCGATGAAATTGCCCGGCTGGTGCGCGAGGCGCCGGGCAGGTCGGTCGGCGTGCTGGTGCGCACGAACGACGCCATCGTCACGCTGATTCAAGAGCTGGCAAGCCGCAAGGTGACCGCCAGCGAAGAAGGCGGCAATCCGCTCACCGATTCGCCCGCCGTGGCGGTGGTGCTGTCGCTGTTGGCGATTGCCGACCATCCGGGCGACACGGCGGCCAGGTTTCACGTGGCCCACTCGCCGCTGGGGCCGGTTTTGGGTCTGGCCGACTATGCCGACGATCGCCAGGCCGAGCGGCTATCGTTGGCCGTGCGGCAGCAACTTTTGGTGCGCGGCTATGGCCCGACGCTCTATCGCTGGGCGCGCGACCTGTCGGAGCATTGCGGCCCGCGCGACGCCAGCCGGCTGTTGCAGCTTGTCGAGCTGGGCTACCGCTTCGATCCCGATGCCGGCCTGCGGGCGCGCGACTTTGCGTCCTTGGTGGAACGCGAGCGGGTTGAGGCGCCGTCGCCGGCCGACGTGCGGGTGATGACCATTCACAAGGCGAAGGGCCTCGAATTCGACATCGTGGTGCTGCCGCAGCTCGACTACAAACTGCGCGGACAAACGCCGCCCGTGCTGGTCGGCCGCCCCGCGCCGGCGGAGGCCGCCAACCTGGTGTGCAAATATCCCAATGAGGCGCTGCGGTCGCTGCTGCCGACCGAGGTCGGCGCGGCCTTCGACGCCTATCAGCAACGAGTGGTGCGCGAGTCGTTGTGCTTGCTCTACGTGGCGCTGACCCGCGCCGTCCACGCGCTGCACATCATCGTGCCGCCCTCGAAAAAGCCCTACGCGACGTTGTCGGGTGTCTTGCACGGTGCCTTGGTCGGCCCCGGAGCACTCGAGCCGGAGAAGGTGGTCTACGAGCAAGGCGACCGGCAGTGGTATCGTCAGCGGGAGCCGGGCGTGGCGGGCGTGCGGAAGCAAGACGTCGCGGAGACTTGGCCACAGCAGGCGCGGTTCGAAGTCGATCTGGCGGCCGGTCAGCGGCGCCGGCGCGGCCTGGAGCGTGAGAGTCCGTCGGAACTGGCCCGCGCCGCCCACGTCGATTTGGCGACGCGGATGCTGCTGGAGTCGGCGCAGGCGGTCAACCGCGGCAGCGTGTTCCACGCCTGGTTCGAGCAGATCGAATGGCTCCACGGCGTCGAGCTCGACGATGCCGCGTTGCGACAAATCGGCCTGAAGATCGGCGCCGCCGCGGCCGACCTGGACCAGTGGCTGCCGCAGTTTCGCGCCAAGCTGCTGAACCCGCGATTGCGCGGCGTGCTGAGCCGTGCTTCGTACCGTTCGCCCGACGGCGCTCCTTGGTCGCAGCGGCCGGAGATTTGTGCCGATTTGGAAGGCATCGAGCCGACGATCGAAGTGTACCGCGAGCGGCCCTTCGCCGTGCGGCTGGGCGATCGGCTATTGAGCGGCACCTTTGACCGCTTGGTGCTCGTGCGGTGCGCGGCGCGGAACGTTGCGACTGCGCCACGGTCTGGGGCATCGTCCAAGACCGCCGTCCAGGAGCGGACCGTTGTGCGGCCGGCGCCGGCCGCTTCGGTGGTGGCGGCGGAGGTGCTCGACTTCAAGACCGACGCGATCGCGGTCGGCGACCCGCACGCCGTCGAGCAGATCGTGGCCCGCTATCGGCCGCAGTTGTCGGCCTATCGCCAGGCCGTGTCCGGCATCTACGGTTTGCCGCCGGAGCGCGTGATTACCAGGCTGATGTTGATCGAGGCCGATCAAGTGGCGGAAGTGGAGTGATCGCTAGACCAACGGCTTCATTCCCAGCGGATACAACAGCAAGGGCGGCTAGCTCGTCAGCCGACGGCTGCGCCCGCAAGTTCGGCGTTCTTCTCAACGGGCGTCTCGTCCGAACCGGGCAGAATTTCCTCGGGATCAAGCCTCGACACGAAGGTGCAGCCCACACGATAGACCTTCTCATCGCCGTCGGCCATGCCGACGACATTGGCCACGCTCGAAATCATGTAACGTGCCGCGGGCGGATGTCCCAGCCGAATCACGAGCGCCTGGTAGTCGGGCGCGGTGTTCGTGAGAAAGGAAATGCCCTTGACCGACAGATCGTAGCAACGCACCGAAAAGAAGTCGCCGGACGTCGGCATCGGGCCGCCCAGCTTGTAGGGAGCAATCTGCTGCAGGTTGCGGAAGGGGTGTCGCACCAGGGCCTTGTCGGCTTCAATCGGCAGGTGACCGGTGCAGTCGTGGAGGTAGGCGCGGTTCCGGCCCGACTCTTTGGCGGCATACAGGGCCTGATCGGCGCGTTCCACCAACGACGTGGCGCTCTCACCGGCCGACGCCGTAGCCAGGCCCAGGCTGGCCGTGAGCGGAATCATCTCTCCTTCGTACATAACGCCACTGGCGGCGATGGTGGCCCGCAGGCGTTCGGCCACGTTGATCGCGTCGTCCAGCTTGGTGCCCGGCAAGATCACGGCGAATTCTTCGCCGCCGTAGCGGGCGGGGATGTCCATCTGCCGCAACGCTCCGCGCAGCACCTCGCCCAGATGGCGCAGCGCCGCGTCGCCGCCCGCGTGGGTATAACGGTCGTTGAAGCTTTTGAAGTGGTCGATGTCGAGCATGATCATGCTGAGCGGCACCTGGTGCCGTCGCCACTGCTCGAACCGCCGCTCCAGGTCCTCGATAAATGCTCGGCGGTTGGCCAGTCCGGTGAGCACGTCGGTCCTGGCCTCCACCGCCAGTTCCTTGACCTTTTCGCGGTGTTCGACGATCTCCGCCCGCGCGGCGGTCAATTCCGCCTGCAACTGCTGGTTGGCCAGCATGATCCGCGAGGCGGCATCGAGCACCATGTCGGGTTCGCCCTCTTTCGCCGCGCGCAGGCTGGCGCTGATCTCTTCCAGGCGATAGGAGTGCGAGCCGATCTCGCCCTGAATTCGGTGACTGAGGTCCCCCAACCATTGCGGTTCGCTGGCAGCCTCGGCCACGGCGGCAGGCGCGCGGTCCGCCTCCGATGGAGCAGCCTCCGCCACCGCCGCAACCGTTTCGGACGGCGGGGACGGCGGCGGTTGCTTGGGTGCCATTGCTGGCGCATGGTCCGGTCGCGCTTCGGGATGGAGCCAAAGATAAATGGCGTAGAGCGAGCCGCTGGCAATTGCGGCGCCAAACAATACGCCCAGCACGAACCCAAGCATGATGCGGATCCTGAAAACCACCATGTGCCATAAGAGCACGGACGATATTGCAACATTAACTCACGGTTTGCTCGGCGAACCGCACGGAGCGACGCCTTTTCGTCAGCCGGCCTGCGTGTTTTCCTCATGCGCGCCTACGGCAGCAATTATACCGTCACAGAAATTCCGATTTTACGGCGTTCGCCGATCCGCCTATATTTAATGATGATGCCAGGGCTCGGAACCGGAACAGAATCGATGGCCAGATGGGTTCGGATTGCCGGCACCCGCGAATGCCCGCCAGGACAGGCGATGGAGTGCATCGTTGAAAGTGCCGTCGTGGCCCTGTTCAACGTCGACGGCAGGTATTACGCGTTGGACGGCGTCTGCCCGCACCAGGGAGGCCCGCTGGCCAAAGGCCGCCTGGCCGGCTGCACGGTGTCGTGCCCCTGGCACGGATGGCAGTTCGACGTGGCTACGGGCGAGCACACGGCAAACCGCCGGCTGCGGCAACGGTCGTTCGCGGTGCGAGTGGAGGGCGAAGAGGTTTTGATCGAGATGGAGGACGCACGTTGATTCGCTATCGGGCATTCCGCAATAGCGATCCGCCGGCCCTGGCGGAGATTTGGCGCAGCCAGCCGGCCGAACACGGACGAGTGCGGCCCATGTCGGCCGCGCTGTTCGAGCAATTCGTGCTGTCGAAGCCCTATTTCGACAACGCCGGGCTGATTGTGGCCGTCGACGATCAACTCCCCGTCGGCTTCGCGCACGCCGCGTTTGGGCCGAACGCTTGCGGTGACCGGCTCGCACGGCAAATGGGCAGCACGTGCCTGGTCATGGTCCGCACCGACTACCAAGGGCGCGGCATCGGCGGAGAGTTGCTCTCACGCAGCGAAAGCTATCTTCGCCAGCGCGGGGCTGAGGTGATGTACGGCGGCGGCATTGCGCCGCTGAACGGGTTTTACTTGGGGCTGTACGGCGGCAGCGAGTTGCCGGGCGTGCTCGACAGCGATGCCGGCGAGCAGCATCTGTTCGAATCGCACGGTTACCGTGAAATCGACCGCGTCTACGTACTGGAGCGGGCGCTGGCGGGCTTCCGTCCGCCGATCGACCGCCAGCAACTGCAAATCCGCCGGCGGTCGACGATCGAGGCGATGTTCGATCCTCCGCCGCACAGTTGGTGGGAGGCTTGTGCCTGGAGCGGTCTCGATCAGACGCTCTATGAGTTGACTTCGCGCGACGCGTGCCGGGTTGTGGCGCGGGCCACGGCCTGGTCGATCGAGCCGCTTTCGTCGAGTTGGGGCGTGCGTGCGACCGGCGTGACGGCACTCGAGGTCGAGGAGGCCTCTCGCCGCCAAGGCATCGCCACCTATCTCATGAGCGACATCATGCGTCAACTCGCGTCGCAAGGCACGTCGCTCGTTCAGGTGCAAACCATGCAGGCCAACGTGCCGGCCCAGAAGCTCTATGAGAAACTCGGCTTCCGGCTCGTCAATCAAGGCGCCGTTTATCGCAAAGACGGTTCGAGCGCGTGAAGATGAGCCACTAGCATCGGCCCAGGCTGCGGAAACCAGTTTTGCAGCCGCACCGAAAACGGTGGAACCATTTCGCTATTGCGCAGTTCGTCGAGATAGCCTTGCACGATCTGTCGCCGGGCCGGATCGTTCTCCATCAGCCAATGGACCCAGGCCCAGCTTTCGGCGTAATCGAGCTGCGTCATTTCGCTGGCCGACGCAAGGCGCTCGAGCCGCAGCAGGTCGGGCTTCCAGCTCAAGTTCGCCAGCCGCTCCAGCAGCAGCCGCACGTGCGGACGGTTCATGCCCGCGTGTCCGCGAGGCACTTCCGCGTATTCGGCCAGCCCTTCGTCGAGCCACAGCGGCAAGTTGGGCACGACGGAGTGCAAATAGCCGTGTGCCACCTCGTGACGCAAATCCTCGGCCACGCGGTCTCCCCACTGGGCATAAACCGCCAGCCGTGTGTCGCTTTCGACAAAGAACGCCCGGCGTTGCGGAAACTCAGGATAATACTGCCGCAGAAAGTCGCGATAACGCTCTTCCGAATCGAACAGATAAACATTGACCGGCTCGGCCGATTTGGGAAGCTGCAGCTTCGCCAGCAGATCGTTGCGCTCCAACACCAACTCTTCCAGCAGGCGGTGATGCGGCGGTAAGGCGAAATCGCTATACACGACCAACGGATCGAGCACGAGCGTGTGCTTGATCGGCAAGGGGTTCGCGTGCTGGCCCAGACCCACGCAGCCGAGCGGCAGGCAGGCAAGCAAAGTGATAGCGGCCCGACGGGCGGTTCTCATGCGGCAAGCCCCGGAATGTTTCTCGGCGCGCTCTTCGGCTGAACAAGCCCGTCGATGGCCTCGGCGAACGGCTGTTCCCAACGGGCAACGCTGTATTCGTCCTCCACTCGCCGCCGGGCAGCCGCTCCCATGCGGCGTCGCAGCCCGGAGTCGTTCGACAACCGTTCGACGGCCGCTCGCCACTCCTGCGGCGTGTCGGCCAGAAAGCCGGTGACGCCATCGACGATGATTTCGCAGTGTACGCCCACGCGGTTCGCCACCACCGGCAACCCCGCCGCCATATATTGCAGCACTTTCAGCCCGCACTTGCCTCGGCTCCAACGGTCGTCGGGCAGCCAGCTTATGCCGATGTCGGCCCCGGCAAGCTGGGCCGATTCGGTAGTCTCGCTCCACGCCATCGGCCTCACCCGCACGCCGGTCAGGTCTGGAAACATATCGGAGATGACGTGCAGGTCGAAGCGAACAGCCGCGGCGGCCGCGCGCAACGGTTCGTGCATCTGATAAAGGCTGGGCACCGTGCTACGTTGGCCGATCCAGACAAGTTTCAGATCTCCGTCGGCAGCGTGGTCGGCGAGCGGGTACTTTCGCGGCTCGACGCAGGTCGGAAGCAGCCGCACGCGTTCGGGTCCAATGAATGCGGCCGCCTGATCGTAGAGATAACGATTGCCGGCCAGCACCAGGTCGGCCGCGTACACGGTCGTCCAAAAATGGGCCATCCGCTGCCAGTTGTCGATACCCTTGGGGTGGTAGCTGTCGCGGTGAAAAATGGCGTCGTCGAAATCGAAAACGAGCGTCTTTGCCGAGCGGCGAAGCGTTCTTAACTGCCACCAAGGAAGCAACTTGCGTTGCAAGAGCACGGCGTCGGCCCGGCCGGCTCGTCGCAACTGCCGCCACCGCGCCCAGGCCCCTTTGGCGAGCGGCTGGCACTTGAGTTGGCACCCCGCCTGCCGCAAGGCGGGGGCAAACGGCGCGACCCGGTAGCGATAGCAAACGTGGTCGTCGCCTTCAGTTAGGGCCAGAAGCTGCAAACGTTCGTCCTCCCTGACGAGGGTCTGGGGCCGGTGCGCCGGCGAAAGTTTAACACCAAGCCCAACGCGGCCCAAGCCGGAAAGCGAGCATGTTGGTTTCGGCCCTACGCAATTGGACAAAACCGACGTGCCGCGTATAGAATGACGGCATTCCCGCCTGGTGGGTCCTTAATCGCCCAGCCACCGCATCCTGCCTCACAGTGTTGCCCTGCCCACGATGTTTCGAGTTGCACTACGTGCCGGTTTCTCTGCCCTGCGGCTTGGCGGGCTCGCTTGCTTCATCGCGTTTTTCACGATTCAGCCGGCGATCGCCGACCCCGCGGCCCCAGATCCGCCCAAGGGCGAGCAGATTTACCGCGAGCAGTGTGCCCGCTGCCATGGCCCGGCCGGCGAAGGCGTCAAGGAGGAATACGGCAAACCGCTCATCGGAGACCGCCCGCTCGTCGATCTGACGAAAGTTATCGTGGAGACGATGCCCGAAAACGAGCCGGAAAAGTGCGTCGGCGACGATGCCACCCAGGTGGCCGCCTATATTTACGACGCCTTCTACTCGAAAGCCGCCCAGGCCCGAAGCCACCCGCCGCGCATCGAGCTGGCCCGGCTCACGGTGCGGCAGTATCGCGAAACCGTGGCCGATCTGCTGGGCAGCTTAACCGAAGCCGGACGCTGGGACGGCGAGCGCGGGCTGCGTGCCGAATACTTCAACTCCAAGCACTTCCGCGGCGACAAGCGGGTACTCGAACGGCGCGACCCGAAGGTCGATTTTCACTTCGCCGAAGGCAGCCCGGCCGAGCAGGTCGAGGCCGCCGAGTTCGCCATCCGCTGGGAAGGCTCGCTGTTGGCCCTCGACACGGGCGACTACGAGTTCAACATCCAGACCGAAAACGGCGCCCGGCTGTGGGTCAACGACCCGTCGCGTCCGTTGATCGACGCCTGGGTCCGGTCCGGCAGCGACCGCCACCACCGCGAAACGATTCACCTCTTGGGCGGCCGGGCGTATCCACTGAAGCTGGAGTTCTTCAAGTCGAA
This sequence comes from Pirellulales bacterium, assembly GCA_035533075.1. NCBI lineage: Bacteria > Pseudomonadati > Planctomycetota > Planctomycetia > Pirellulales > Pirellulales bacterium. Next base: position 19,323 of record DATLUO010000261.1, read on the forward strand.
AGACGACAAGACCACGACCACGGCGTCGATCGCCTTGATGTGGAAGCCGCCGCACCGCGTGGAAGAAGCCGTCCCCGATCGGCAGTTGTCGCCGAACCGTTTTCCGCCGTTGCTGGTGGTGCAAACGCCGTTTCCGCCCGACGACCGCAGCACGGGATACGAACGCGGCACGTCGATCTCCAAAGCCTGGGACCAGGCAGAGACCTACGCGGCGATTGAAACGGCCGACTACGTCGTCGCGCGTCTGGAACGGCTGAGCGGCGTCAAAGACGATGCCCCGGACCGCGTCGATCGCGTGCGCGAGTTCTGTCGCCAGTTTGCTCAGCGGGCGTTCCGCAGGCCGTTGACCGACGAACAGCGGGTCTTCTTCGTCGACCGGCACTTCGAGGGCGGCGACCTAAACACGGCCGTCAAAAAGGTGGTGCTGCTGGCGCTCAAGTCGCCGCGGTTCCTCTACCGCGAGATCAATGCGGGCAGTTTCGACGCCTTCGATGCGGCCAGCCGAATTTCGTTCGCCTTGTGGGACTCGATGCCCGACCAGCCGCTTTACGATGCGGCCGCCAACGGCCGGCTTGCCACGCCGGAACAAATAACCCAGCAGGCCCAACGCATGGTCGACGACCTGCGCACGCGGGCCAAGCTGCGGAAGTTTTTCCACCAGTGGCTCAGAATCGACCAACTCGACGATCTGCGGAAAGACGGCGCGCTGTTCCCCGACTTCAATGAAGCGGTCTTGGCCGATCTCCGCACCTCGCTCGATCTGTTTCTCGACGACGTAGTTTGGAGCGAAGCGTCCGACTTCCGTCAACTTCTGCTGGCCGACTACCTCTATCTCAATGGCCGGTTGGCCTCGCTGTATGGCGGCAACCTGCCGGCCGACGCGCCGTTTCAAAAGGTCGTGCTCGACGGCAACCAGTCCAACGGCAGGCGTGAGCGTGCCGGTAATGTCGTGTCAGGAGGACTGGCGTACGATGAACGAACGGTGGCTGCGCCGCCGGAGGACCGAGCGGGCATCGTCAGCCATCCGCTTTTGATGGCGCGGTTCGCCTACCATGCGACCAGCTCGCCGATCCATCGGGGGGTATTCATCGTTCGCAGCCTGCTGGGTCGGCAGCTTCGCCCGCCGCCCGAAGCAGTCGCCCCGCTAAGTCCCGATTTGCACCCCGAAATGACCACCCGCGAGCGTGTGACGCTGCAAACCAGTCCGGCGTCGTGCGTGGCCTGCCACGGCATTATCAATCCGCTCGGTTTTCCGCTGGAACGCTTCGACGCCGTGGGCCGATATCGAACTGAGGAGAAGGGCCGCCCGATCGACGACGCCGGCTTTTATCAGACGGTGACCGGGCAAAGCGTCGATTTGCACGGCGTCCGCGAGCTGGCGACGTTTTTGGCCGCCAGCGAAGAGACGCAGGCGGCATTTGTGGAGCAGTTATTTCATTATCTGGTAAAACAACCCGTGCGGGCGTTCGGCCCCGACTTGCCCGAACGGCTACGGCGATCGTTCGCCGAAAACGGTTTCAATATTCGTCGTTTGCTGGTAGAAATAGTGACGGCGTCAGCCGTTAAGTAGGGTGGGACCAGCGAGCTTGCGAGCGCCGGCCCACCGATTTGAGGCGTCAGGCGTCAGGTATCATGCGCCTGACGCCTGACGCCTGACGCCTGACGCCTT